>JAJPYH010000130.1:0-3605 GCA_021205045.1 Lachnospiraceae bacterium
CAGGGAATAAGGCTGCTTATGCAGCCCACGATCGGCGCGATAGTAAACGACATAATGTCGTTTACTATAATTATAAGAAAACATTGCTTCAAAGCAGGAGTCAGCGTCTGATATCAGATAAGGCGAAGATTAACGTCAGTTTTGAGCCGTTATGATATCAGACGCTGACTCCGGAAACTGCAAAAAGAAAACTACACTGCAAAGGAGAACGAACATGGGATTTTTTGATGATCTGAAGGTTGTAAGCAGCGACCTGCTCGGCAAAGGCACCGTAGCGGCAGGCAAAGCCGCCCAGAAGGCAAAGGAAACCGCCAACATCGCCAAGCTGAAGGTTTCCATCTCCGCCAAGGAAAAAGAAATCAAAGACATTTATCAGGAGATCGGCAAAGCTTATTATGAGGCCCATAAGGACGCTCAGGAGGATGTGTACGACAGCTTTATCGCTCTGATCAATGCCAAGAATGAGGAAATTGCCGCCATCAACGAGGAAATTGCCGATATTCAGGCAAACAGCGATGATGTGGACATCACGGATGCGGTTGACAACGCCCAGACTGCCGGGGAGGAAGCGGCTGAGGAGACAACCGCTGAGGAAGCTCCTGCCACAGAAGAGGAACAGGCGGCGGACGAACTGAATGAAGCCGCAAAGGCGGCAGCTGACGCGGTAGCGGAGGCAGCTTCCAAAGATGACACTGAATAATTGACAGGAAATGACTTGATGTCCGGTTACTGCCGCGCCGGGCGCAGGCTGCTTTGGCAGCCATTTTCTGCGCGGGCGTGTGCATAGCATTTAAATTGAACGGCAAAAGTCTTTTTGCCGTTCAATTTTCAATCAGGAGGTACGTTTATGTGTGGTATCTGCGGTTTCACCGGAAAATTACAGCACAGAGAGCAAGTACTCACAGATATGATGAATTCAATCATTCACCGCGGTCCCGACAGCGGAGGACAGCACGTGGATGAGAACATCGCCATGGGATTCAGGCGACTGAGCATTATTGACTTAAATAATGGCGACCAGCCCATGTACAATGAGGACAACTCCATTGTCATTACCTTCAACGGTGAGATCTACAACCATCAGGAGCTTCGCCGGGACTTGGAGGCGAAGGGACATGTGTTCGAAAACCGCACGGATACGGAGGTTCTGATTCACGCGTATGAGGAGTACGGGCAGGACATGCTGAATAAGCTTCGCGGCATGTTCGCCTTTGTGATCTGGGACAGCAATACGAAGACTTTGTTTGGCACCAGAGATTTCTTCGGCATCAAGCCTTTTTATTATGGAATTTTTGACGGCAATCTGGTGTACGGCTCGGAGATCAAGAGCATCCTGCAGTATCCGGGATACCGGCGCACCCTCAATGAGGAGGCGCTGGAGAATTATCTGACATTCCAGTATTCCGTCCTGCCGGAGACCTTTTTCAAGGGAATCTTCAAGCTGATGCCGGCTCACTGCTTTACCTTCCATGAGGGAAAGATGGATATCCGCCGCTACTGGGAGCCCAGATTTGAGGCGGACGAGAGCAAATCTCTGGAAGAGTGGGTGGATCTGATCGACGATGCCATGCAGGATTCCATCGAAAGCCACAAGATCAGCGATGTGGAGGTGGGTTCCTTTTTGTCCAGCGGAGTGGATTCCTCCTACGTGGCGGCCTGCTTTCACGGGGACAAGACCTTTACCGTGGGCTTTGATTACGCCAAATACAATGAAATCGACTATGCCAAAAGCCTTTCGGAAAAGATTCAGATTGACAATTACAGCAAGCTGATCACCACCGACGAGTACTGGGATTCCATCGCAAAGATTCAATATCAGATGGACGAGCCCTTAGCGGATCCCTCGGCCATTGCCCTGTATTTTGTCAGCCAGACTGCGGCAAAGCATGTGAAGGTGGCCATGTCCGGCGAGGGCGCGGATGAATTTTTCGGCGGATACAATATTTACAGAGAACCCATGGATCTGGCGGGGGTTCGGCGGCTTCCGGGCTGGCTGCTGAAAGCCCTGGCGGCTGCGGCGAACGCGGTGCCCTTCCATTTTAAAGGCCAGAGCTTTCTGAAACGGGCGGCTACCCCTGTGGAACAGCGCTTTGTGGGCAACGCCTTTGAGTACAGTATGGAGGAGCGGGCCAGAATTTTAAAGCACCCCACCGGCAGATATCCCTTTACGGAGCTGACGAAGCCCTATTATGACAAGGTGCGGGATCAGGACGATGTGACCAAAATGCAGTATATTGACATTCATTTCTGGCTCATCGGCGACATCCTGCTGAAAGCGGACAAAATGAGCATGGCTCATTCCCTGGAGGTCAGGGTGCCTTTCCTGGACAAGGAAGTGTTCGATGTGGCCAGACATATCCCCGCCCGGTACAAGGTCAATCAGGACAATACCAAATACGCCATGCGCCAGGCGGCTCATCGCTACCTGCCGGATATGGTGGCGGAGAAAAAGAAGCTGGGCTTCCCGGTGCCAACCCGGGTGTGGCTGAAGGAGGATAAATATTACAATATTGTAAAGGAAGCCTTCCTCTCCCCGGCGGCGGAGCAGTATTTTCATACAAATGAGCTGGTGCGCCTCTTAGACCGGCACAAAAACGGCAAAGAGGACAACAGCCGTAAGATCTGGACGGTGTACATGTTCCTTGTGTGGTATGGGGAATATTTTGGGGCGGCATGAGAATGTGAATAGTAAGCTTTAAGATGAGGCACACTACCTTCTGAAGGAACGTAACTTTCAGGAGGTAGTTTTTTATGGTGGAGTATTTGAAAATCGTCTATGTGCGGGGGCAGCAGGTGCTGGATGGCAGGGGCAATCCCACGCTGGAGGCCGCGGTGACGGTGCGGAACTGTGTCAATGGGGAGCTGACGGAGGGGAAGGCCATCGTGCCCAACGGGACAGACCGGGAAAGGTGCGGGGAGGCAGAGCCTGACGGTGCAGACAGCCTGTGCATGGAAAAAGTGAAATCCGCCGCCCGGAATATAGAGCAATATCTGCAGGAGCCGTTAGCCGGGACGGAGGTCACCGATCAGCGCAGAATCGATCATATCCTGAGGGAGACAGCCGGAAGAGAGAATAAGCCAGGCTGGGAACCAACGCCCTTCTGGCGGTGTCCCTTGCCTGTGCGGACGCGGCGGCAAAAGCGCTGCATACCCCGCTGTACCGGTATCTGGGCGGTGTGCAGGGGCAGGTGATGCCCATGCCCATGATGAATGTGATCGACGGGGGCGTTCACGCTGCCAATTCCCTGGATGTTCAGGAATTTATGATCGTGCCGGTGGGTGCGGGCAGCCTGTCCGAGGGGATTGAGTGGTGCTGTGAAATCTATCATACTTTGAAAAAAATCCTTTTCGACCGGGGGCTGGCCACCAGCGTGGGGGACGAGGGCGGCTTCGCGCCAAATCTTTCCACGGAAATGGAAGCCATTCATTTTATAATGGAGGCCATTCATGCATCGGGATTTGAACCGGGAAAGGATGTGTGCATCAGCCTGGATGTGGCCGCTGATACCTGGAAGGGAAGGGAAAACGGTGGCAGTTGGAAAGGAGAAGAGGACGGCGATCCAAGGGAAGCGAGAAAATATGGCGATTATTGCATGCCCAAGCAG
>JAJPYH010000130.1:3615-4114 GCA_021205045.1 Lachnospiraceae bacterium
GGCCATCACACCCTTCTGGTCGGGGACGATCTGTTTGCCGATTCTTTTCCTGCGGATACTTCTTTTGCGGATGCTTTGTCTGCGGATGGTCAGGAGGGTTTGCGCAGGAATATTCATGAGGGCTGCGGCAATGCCGTCTTAGCGCGGTCCGGTCAAAAGGGAATCCTGTCGGAGACCGGAGGCTGCGGCAATGCCGTCTTAATCCAGCCCGGAAAGGCAGGAACCCTGACGGAGATGATTGAGGCGGTGCAGCTGGCGAGGGAACAGGGCTATCGGACGATTCTGTCCCACAGGAGCGGAGAGAGCGAGGACAGCTTCATCGCGGATCTGGCGGTGGCCCTCAACACCGGGCTGATCAAGACCGGGGCGCCCAGCCGGGGAGAGAGAACGGCGAAATATAATCAGCTTCTGAGGATTGAGGAGGAACTGCATGGGATATATTAAGAAGGTGTTAGTCAGCAAAAGGGTCGTTCGATCAGATCAGCAGTAAGCCAGCCTG
>JAJPYH010000125.1 GCA_021205045.1 Lachnospiraceae bacterium
TTCAGTTAAGCCCAAATTTCCACTAAAAAAGTTTGAGGGGGAAGTCTGCGCTTTTGGGCTAAGTTATAGTAATTGTTTCATAGTAAAACTATTCCCTGTCATCCAGATCCTTCTGCAACATATCCAGCCAGGGCACCAAAACGCCGTTGCCCCTGTGCTGCGGCAGCACATATTCCGGGTTCAGCTCCTCGTAGCGAAAGCTTTTGCGGCCTCCCTGGGCCGCCCTCTCCCAGAACCAGGCAAGCATCTCATAGGGCAGATAATAGAAAATATCCTTATGCGTATAATAAATCAGAAAAAAAGCTACCCCGCCCTGCTTCTCAAAGGCCTCCATATATTTCACCTGATGCTCGTGGATATTGGCCAAGGCGAAGGTATCCTGGGCGCACTCCTTGGCGTCGAAGCAGACAGGAATCCCCTGCACTGCCCCGATATAGTCCACTGTGCTTTTCTGGTCAAAATAAGCCAGCGTGATATGCCGACTTTCCTTATCAATCTCTATGGGCGTGATGGGCGTAGGCACCTTGGTGATCAGTGCAAGCCCCGCCTGATTGTATTTTTCATTGGTGCGGTTGATCAGCTCCTCTAACGTGGAGCCTCTCAAGCCTCTTGAATTCCAGGTAGCCACCCGGCACCTCCATCTGAGCTTATTATCGTTTACTGTCGCATCGACAGCGGGCTGCATAAGCAGCCACTCCCTGCGTAATCATGTGCATCACATTCAGCAATCCTTCCGCTAGACTTTGTACAGCTTTCTGATCCGGTCAAAAATCTCCGGCTCCGGCGCGTAAAACACCGCTCTGCTTAAATCACGAAAGTCCTCATCCTCAATCTGAGGAAATTCCAGCCGATAAGCATGCAGCAGCTGACTTTCCACCCCGAACGCTCTGCGGAAGGTCTCGTTGATCTCCCGTTGTCCGTACTTAAAATCCCCGATCAGCGGATGTCCTATGGAGGACAGATGTGCCCGGATCTGATGAGGCTTGCCGGTCAGGAGTTCCACCTCCAGATAGCTGATATCGCCATACACCCTCAGGGGCGTACATCTCGTCTCAATAAAATCACTGCCGGGCTGCTGTTTGTCGCTGACGGTTACTTTATTGGTTCTTTCATCTTTTGTCAGATATGCTCTGACATAAAACGGTTCCCTCACCTTGCCATAAGCAAAGAGACGGTAGAATTTTCTGATATTTCTCCCCCGGATCCACTGGCTTAAGTGCTGGCTGCCGGATAAAGTCTTTCCCAACAGCATCAAACCGGAGGTATTCCGATCCAGGCGGTTGCAGACAGAGGGTTTGAAGCTTGCCAGAATTTCAAAATCAATCTGTCCGGTACGAAGCAGATAGCCGATCAGCCATTCGTTGACTGACAAATCCCCCTCTTTCGCTTTCTGGCTTAACACCCCGGCAGGCTTATTGCAGATGAGAATATTGGAGTCCTCAAAAATCACCGTCACATCCTTCAACGCTGCGTAAGCCTCCAGAAAAGGACGCAGGGCGTTTTCAGCGCTGTATCCATTTTGTTTTCCGCCAAATTTGCGATAGGTCTCCTCGGAAAAATAAAACTGAAGCCGATCCGCCTGAGAGACAATCTCATTTCCCTGAGCCTTTCTTCCGTTCAGGGTAATATTCTTTTTGCGGAGCATCTTATACAAAAATCCCCGCTCCGCCCCCGGAAGCAGCTTTTGCAGCAGCTTATCCAGGCGCTGGCCTGCCTGATGAGAGGCGACAATGATTTCCTGCATTTAACCTGATTCCCTCATAGCAATACTTTATATATCGTGTCCGAGTCGGCGGACATGTCCGTTTGCCGTACAACAATATGTGAATACGGCATGATTTTCATGCATCAATTCCTGATTACAGTGAGATTTCTTTCAGTGATTCTATCAGAAGAGGAGCATCCTTATACTCCTCCCGCTCCGAGGCTGCAAGCGCATTGAGGCGATCGGTATAACGCCTGATTTCCGTAAAGATCCCGATGTTGACCTTTCCCACGCCGGCCTTCCGCAGCATTTCATGTATATGAGCCTCCAGCCCCTTCTTATCCACTGTCCTGTCCTGCGCTAACAGCACCAGCTCATTGCCGATCAGACAGCAGTGATCAATCACATAATTAACCTTCTGCGTGGTAAATACCAGATCATACAGAGTATTCTGGGTTCTGTCCAGATATTCCACCGCCTGATGCACATGTTCGGAGGCGCTGTGAAATCTGCAGAACATAATGGCCGACACCAGGCTTTTGCTGGCCGGCAGGCAGCCCAGAACGGCAACCACGGTCAGGAGATTATTTCTGGTGCCGGTGTTCACATATCCCCCGAAAAACAGTGCAAGGGCCACTCCAAATAAAAGAGCGGTTTTAATGATCTCATATTTTTTCTGGGTGTCAATGTAACGATATGTATTTTTGACCTGGTCGGTACTGAACATTCTCTGTATCACAATAAGCATACTCCTTTTTACAATACTGTAATCAGTCTTTAAACAACTCATAATAATCCGTAATATAAAGCTGCGCCGCCTCAATGATCTTTGGCCTGTCGGCCTGCGCGTGCTCATCCTCCACAGCGCATACCTCCATACCGGCGTTTCGCCCTGCCTGCACGCCCGGCAGAATATCCTCAAAGCACAGACATTCCTGAGGCTTTACCGAAAGCTTCTGCGCAGCTGCCAGATAGACGTCCGGAAAGGGCTTGCCCCGCTCCACCTCACAGGAGGTGACAAACACGTCAATATACTCAGACAGGTTCAGATTGTCGTCCGCGGCCTGCAGAAGCTCCCTGGAATTGCTGGTGCAGATTGCCGTTTTCAGCCCGCTGTCCTTACAGTATTGCAGAAAATCACGGGCGCCGGGCTTGAAAACCACATGATGAGCATACTCTTCCTCGGCCAGCCGGTTCCATAAATCCCGGATTTCCTCCCCTGTCATGGAAATCTGATATTGCTCCTTTATATAGGCGGCAGTTTCCGTAAAACTCATGCCGCCGATTTCCTGCTGCAGGGTGGGCGGCACTTCCATGCCGAAAAGGCCGAAAAAGTGCTCATCCACAACCTTCCATACATACATGGAATCTAAAAGAGTTCCGTCCATGTCAAACAGACAGGCCTTTTTATCTTTTAAAAGTGAATGCATTAAGAATTTCCTCTGATGTAGTATCACACAAGAAAGCCGGTACTTCTACCGGCCTTCCATAAACCTGTTACAGCTTCTATTCATGAACAAATAAAAAGTCTTCACAATGTCCATGCTTTGATCCATGCTTCTCGTCATGCGGCATGATATAAAAACGGATACTGACACACTTTTACAGGAGGTCCAGCGGAATTTCTCCTGTTGTGGAACCCGGCGCCTGCTCCGGCTCCGCATCCTCATGATGCTCCTCTGTGGGGCGCAGCTCCTCCCTGTTGGCGATGACAGTATTCAGGTACTGATTGAGACTGGTATTCAGATTCTCATACTGACTCTGCGTGGTCTGGATGGAATAGGACAGAAGGTTCTCAATATTGGCCAGAAGGTCATCCGTGTACTGCACGGCAGCCATCCTCATATCGTTGGCCTCCATGGCGGCCGCGTCGATCAGCTCCTGCGCCTTCTGGCGGGCCATCAGCTCCACCTCCTGGGCTCTGGCGTGAGCCTGCTGCATGATCTCGTGCTCACTGACCAGCTCGTTGGTCTGAATCGTGGCCTTTTCCACAAGCTGCTGTGCGCTGGCTCTGGCGTCCTCCAGAATCGCATCCTTCTGCGCCACAATACGCTGATACCGCTTGATGTCCTCCGGAGTTTTCTTCTTCAGTTCATCCAGAAGCTCTTCAATATGGTTCCTGTCCACAATGATATTATCCTTGGAAAAAGCCTGCGGTTTACAGCTGTCAATGTAACTCTCAATCTCCTCAATCAACTGTTCAATTCTTGAAGCCATTTTGTATCACTCCTTCCATTGTGATATGTTTCTGATATATGTAACGGCCTGCAGCCGTGCGCAGTTCAGATCAGCCGGACTGTTCTATTTCTCTTTGATCGGCTGCGAACCGGCGCTGTGTCCATATTTTTCATAGGTGTTAGTCAGTAATTGGGTCGTTAAGCCTTTAAGTCCGTTTTTTGGGACA
>JAJPYH010000280.1 GCA_021205045.1 Lachnospiraceae bacterium
TATAGCACAAAAGCCATTATTTGGCCAGTTATTTATTTTATGTTATACTAGTCTCGGATGCCACCAGGTTCCACAGATGGCACACCTCTGTCTGTCCGATACGATGAATACGGCCAAATCTCTGTTCTAGGCGATTCGGATTCCATGGGAGATCATAATTGATCATCAGATGCGCCCGCTGCAGGTTGACACCTTCTCCCGCGGCATCCGTGGCGATCAGGATCCGGACTCCCACATCCTGTTTGAACAGTTCTTCCACTTTCCGGCGCTCATCCCGAAGCATCCCGCCATGAATGGTCACGACGGCTTCATCATTTCCGAGCAAAGACCGTATCTTACCGGCCAGATAATTCAGGGTATCTTTATGTTCGGTAAAGATGATCAGTTTCTCCCTCTGACCGTCTTCTCCAAACATTGCTTCCTTATCCTGAAGCAGCCTGGACAGCTCATCCCACTTTCGATCTACGCCGCTCGCCCGGACGTCATTTGCCATATTTTCCAGACGTTTCAGTGTCCGGATCTCCGCTTCCAGTTCCGCAATCGTAGCCGCCGCAGATGCGTGATCCACGACCTGCTCTTCCATCTGCTCCTGCTCCTCTGCGGGCAGATCATCCTCATCCATATCATCCCATTCGGAATTCCGATATTCCGCAGCTCTCTTCCCCAGCCGCTCCTCAGCCAGCCTGTGTTCCAGGCGCTCGCGTCTGCGTCGAAGTGACTGATAAATAGCTTCCGGAGAGGACGCCAGACGGCGCTGCAGAATCGTCAGCGCAAATCCGACTGTATTTTTACGTTCATTATTCAAATTATCCGCGCGGTTAAATTCTTCCTGCACATACTCTGTCACAGCCTGGTAAAGCTTCGATTCCTGTGGAGAAAGACTGTAATTAACCGTATAGGCAATGCGCTCCGGGAACAGAGGCTTGCCATCAAATTTCAACAGTTCTTCTTTTACCAGCCGGCGCATCACATCACTGACATCCACTGCCTGCTGCGACGAATGATGCGTTCCCTCAAAGCGATCCGGATCCACCAACGACAGAAACAGATGGAAATCCTCTTCTTTTCCATTATGCGGCGTCGCAGTCAACAGCAGGAAATTTCTTGTGATATTCGATAACAGCCGTCCAAGCTGAAAGCGTCTGGTGTATTTTACTTCTCCGCCCCATACCGTCGCGGACATTTTA
Source organism: Lachnospiraceae bacterium (assembly GCA_021205045.1). Classification (GTDB taxonomy): domain Bacteria; phylum Bacillota; class Clostridia; order Lachnospirales; family Lachnospiraceae; genus RGIG6307. Next base: position 1,188 of record JAJPYH010000280.1, read on the forward strand.
TGCGCCTCATCCACAACGATCAGATCCCACTCGGAGACCTTCAGCTTCTCCTGCAATTCTTCATTCCTGGCCAGCTTATCCAGCCGACAAATACAGCGATCCACTTCCGTAAAAATATTTCCGGTCACAGCGGACTCCATCCGGTCATTGGTCAGAATTTCAAATTTCAGATGGAACTTTGAAAACAGTTCATCCTGCCACTGCTCCGCCAGACTTCCAGGCGAAACAATCAGGCATCTTTTCAGATCACCCCTGGCCATCAGTTCCTTAATGTACAGGCCGGTCATAATCGTTTTTCCTGCTCCCGGATCATCCGCCAGCACATAGCGCAGCGGCACCCTCGGCAGCATTTCCTGATAAACCGCGGAAATCTGATGCGGGAGCGGCTCCACAGCCGATGTATGCACAGCCAGATACGGATCAAACAAATGAGCCAAGCTGATACGGTATGCCTCCGATGCCAGCTTCATCTGCTCCGCGTCCGCATCGAAGCTCCAGGGCAGATGCTTCGACAGCACTTCAAGTCCTGGCTCGCTCTCCCTGTAAAGTAGCTGCGTTCCCGGAACTCCCCGCGTATCTTTATATGTAATTTCCAGCACATTGCTGCCATACCACAGAACCGCAACAATGCTGACCGGCTCATTGCCCACAATGCCCTTCACTGTACTTCCGACAGTGATATCTTCTAATTTGTTCATTTTCAGCAATCGCTCCCAGTTTGTCAACTTATCCTTATATTAGCATAACGGATGTACCATAAAACGGACTCAGATTGCGCTCTTTCCGCTTTTTATCCACTCATCCAGCTCCGACCTTTTAAATTTCCACAGCTTTCCAACCTTATGCGCCGGAATATCTGTTTTCTTTATCCAGTTTCGCACTGTATCTTTTGTAACACCCATATATGCAGCGGCTTCTTCCAGATTAATCCAGTTGTCCTGATACACTTCGCTCATATTTCCGTCTCCTTAAAAAATTTCAACGTGCCACTAACCTACACTATACCAGACATGGATTCCTTTCGTCAACTTGTTTTCCTATGATTTGATGGTAATTTGGGTTGATTTTCATAATTGTTTTGTTGCATTTCAACAAAACAATTATGAAAAAACACAGTAAAGCCTCACATCTATTTGTTTCCACCACGAAAAGAAGCGCTACCGGATTCTTCCGATAGCGCTGCTCCTTATTCCTGTATTCTCTTTCCACTGCCGCGTCTGCCGTTCATCTGAAACCTGTCATGCTTGCGGATGCTCCTTATCGCCTGTCGCAGGGTATTGCTCCGTCCATGCTGATGATAAGGATGAGAAACCTTATGTTTATGAAATATCACACAGCTTCCCGGCAGCGGATATTCCGGATTATGGATATACCACACATGCCCTGTATTCTTTGACATTACCGTAACATCATAATCATCCACATGGATGATGGCGAAATAATCCGGATCCAGGCATTGTAAATCTTCCTTATGAAACATTCTCTGTCCTCTCTCCGAAATACTGCTCCAGAGCCTTTTCCAGAACCCCCGGCACATCTGCCGCTGCTGTATCTGAAAAATATCTCCGGAATGTCTCTGCCGACAATTTTACACTGACCATAGCGTTCTGCTTTTTCGGCTCCTGCCGGAACGCCTCCTCTGCATTTTCTTTTGTAAGTTTCCCAGCCAGTTTTCTGAATCCCGCTGCCTGTTTTGCCTGAATCTTCCGTCCTTCTGTCTCAGATGCATGATAGATCAGTTTCTGTTCCACATCCGATAAATAAGACAGATCTACAGCCGCCACCAGCGGCAGTGCCCCGGTATCCACGGCAGTCTTAAATTCCGGGATCAGCATATTCAGCCGCATATAGCGGGCGATATTTCTTCCTGTCATCCCATACTCATCCCCAAGCCCGTCGCGGCTTCTCTGAGACTTGTGGACATCATGTCCACAAGTCCCGCTCATGTCTTCCAGTGCAGTGATTTCACGCAGGATATCATTCCGTTTTTCCTGACTGCTGATCTTCTCGTAACGCTCCGTCAGGACCGCCGCCTTTTCCGATGGAAGCAGATCCGCAAAGGATCTCTGCACAAGATTTGTCTCAATCACATAGACATAAGCATCTTCCTCTGACAGTCCATCCTTCACAATCGCCGGAATCTCTTTCAATCCTGCAAGTCTGGCTGCATTTACCCGATTATGCCCCGCCAGCATTTCATATCCGTTTTTCTCCACCCGCACAATCACCGGATTCAGGATCCCATGCTCCCGGATGCTTTCCACCATGTCATCCAGGCGTTCTCCTTCATAGAGGCGGAATGGATGATCATGAAACGACTTAATTTTTTCAATCGGAAGCATCATAATTTTATTCTGCGCCACGGCCTCTTCCACAGCCATATCCTCAGTCAACAGATCCAGCGCATCCTGAAACACCTTCCTTTTCGGTGCATTCGCTTTCATTTCCGACCACCTCCCTCGCCAGATTTCGATATGCTGTACACGCCTTGCTCCCCGGAGCATATTCCAGAAGCGGCTCACTGTAATAAATGGATTCCCCCGCCTTAACTGTATTCGGGATCACGCTCCGGAAAATGCGGATCTGTCCCTCAAAAGTCTCTGTCACCTGCTCCGTGATCACTTTGCAGAGATTTGTTCTGACGTCACACATGGTAAGCAGAATCCCCGCAATTTCCAGTCTGTCATTCAGGCGGCTCCGAACCTTCTTTACCGTCCGGATAAAATCCTGCAGGCCCATCATCGCCAGCAGCTGCGGGTTCACCGCAATCAGAACTTCATCAGCCGCTGTCAGCGCATTGATGGTCAGTGTTCCAAGCGAAGGGCAGGTATCCAGAATTATATAATCGTATCGCTCTCTCAGGGGCTCCAGGATGCCCGAAAGCATCCTTTCCGCACCCATTTCCGTCCGCAGTCTGCCTTCCACAGCAGAAAGCACCATGGATGACGGAATAAAGTCCACACCATTCCGGCTCCGGATGTAATCCTCCGCATCCGGCAGTTCCTCATCCTCCAGCCGCTCCATCATCAGATGACCGATTGTAAACGGGACAGCCGCCGTATCCTCAATTCCAAAGCAGGTTGAAAGATTTGCCTGGCTGTCAAAATCCACGGCCAGAACCTTCTTTCCCATCTCCGCCAGAGAATATGCCAGATTCCAGGAGCTGGCTGTCTTGCCAACTCCCCCTTTGAATGAACCACACATCAGAATCTTTGCCATCACTTATTCCCCCTTCCGTATCTGACTTCCTTCTCAGCCACACAGCAGGCCGGCATCTGCGCCTCCGCTGTTTCTGCATCCATCCGCGTGATCGTCAGCTTTCCATCCTCACACTGCACCTGGATCTGCGTCCCGATTTCAAATCCCATCATCTCCAGCCACTGTCCTTTGAGCGTGATCGTCGGCGTTGCCTTGTACTTATATCCGCTCTGCTCATAAACCTTCATGTTTCTCGTCGTCTTCACATTTCTCGTTGCCATAGATTTGACTCCTTTCAGATTTGCATTCTTCGTAGAATTTCAGATGTTTCACGGTTTCCATCTTCCCAAGCCGTTTTTCATGTGCACTCCCATAGGCACCACCTCCTCCAAGCGCTTTCCGCATACGAAAAAAGCTGCTGACACGTAATTTTCTTACGCATCAACAGCTTCCGCTTTGATTCAGTGTACTATTTTCGACATTTATTCAGGTTTTTCTTTATTTTCTGCATTATCCCTGATCCGGTAATAATCTTCCATATCAATCCCGATCTTCACCGTAGCGTCAGGTTTCGGCAGACGGTGGTTGCCCAAGAGACACACAGTCTCCACATTCCCGGTCCAGCTGAACTGGTCCACGCAGCACCCCCGCTCCGCCTCATACCCGGCTGCCAGAAAGGCCTCCAGGTCTCTGGCCAGACTGGTGGGCTTGCAGGAAATGTACAGAATATGCTCCACGCCGTAGGCCAGAAGCTTCTGCAGAGCCTTTGGGTGGACGCCGTTCCGGGGCGGGTCCAGGATAATCAGGTCGGGCTTTTCGGGGATGGTATCCAGAACCTTGAGCACGTCTCCGGCTAAGAAAGTGCAGTTGGTCAGGCCGTTTAAGGCGGCGTTTTCCCTGGCTGCCTCCACCGCTTCCTCCACGATCTCCACACCGATGACCTGTTCTGCCGCGGGGGCCATCAGCTGGGCGATGGTGCCGGTGCCGCTGTACAGGTCAAAGACGGTTCCCGTGCCGCCGCCGGATTCCTGAATGTAGCGGCGCGCCGTGGAATAAAGTACCTCCGCCCCAAAGGAATTGGTCTGAAAAAAGGAGAAGGTGGAAATTTTGAAGGTCAGACCCAATAATTTCTCATAGATAAAATCCCGCCCGAACAGAACGGTGGTTTCATCGCTTTGCACTGTATCGGCCACGGAATCGTTGCGGATGTGCAGAATGCCTTGAATGGTGCCGGAAAGAGGCAGAGACAACAGCATATCCCGGTAATCAGCCACCGTCTGCGAATCCGCCGCAAGCTCTCCGCTGGTGACCAGCGCGATGAGGATTTCTCCCGTGGCGTTGGCCTTTCTCACCAGCAGATGGCGCAGCGCCCCCGTGTGACGGGCTCTGTGGTAGTAGCTGACCTGTCTCTCCTGAAAAAAAGACAGCGTGGCGGTCAGGATATCCCGGTAGTCCTGGTCCACAATCTGACAATCCGTAACCGTGACCACATCATAAAAGCTGCCCCTTTTGTGCATGCCCAGGGAAAGGGGACCGTCCTTATATTCATCCCCGAAGGTGAACTCCATTTTGTTGCGGTATCCGAAGGGATGCTCCGCATGGAAAATACCCTCCCAGCGGATTTCCTTTTCCTGTGCCTTTAACGGCTCCGCCAGCAGTCGCTTCACCTGCTCTTCCTTGATATGCAGCTGTTCTTCGTATGGCAGGTTTAAATAAGTGCAGCCTCCGCAGAGGCCAAAATGAGGGCAGGGAGCCGGAACCTGCTCCAAAGCAGGAGCAATGACCTCCTGTAAGCTTCCCTCCGCCTTCCCGCTGCGCAGCTTATTGACGCGGAAAGAGACAGTCTGCCCGGGAAGGGTATTTTTGACAATGCATGTGCGGCCATCCACATGCAGGATTCCCTTATTGGGGAAGTCCACGCGCTCCACCGTGCCCTGATGAATTTCACCTTTTTTCATAAAAAATTGTCCTCGTTTCAGTATAGCAGACGACTTCATGTCGTTTATCATCAGCAAGCCATGTTATCTCATCGCTGCTTTGCAGGAGATCCCATCATTTTCCCTGAAAAATGCACCTTTGCTTTGCCAGAAAATGTACCCTTGCTTCGCTGAAAACAAACGTCTCTTAAACACCACAAAAAGGACATATTGCTATGTCCTTTCTGTTTGGCTCACTATAGTTCACTATTAAAAGAATACTTCTTCCGTCTTCTCTTCTTCCTCAGCAGCCTCTTCCGCCTCTTTTTCCTCAGCGGTCTCTTCTGCTGCAGGCTCTTCTGCGGCCTTTTCCTCTTCCTTCACAGCCTCGGCTGTTTCCTCAGAAGCAGGAGCCTTCTCTTCGTCGGCAGGCTTTTCCTCAGCAGACTTCTCCTCGTCAGCAGGCTTTTCCTCTGCGGACTTCTCTCCGGCAGCTTTCTCTTTCTCCGGCTCTTCCCTGTCATCGCCCTCGGTGTACACCACATCCAGCTCGATGTAGGAACTGTCCTCATCATCGTCATCATCAAAGTCATCGAAATCGTCGTCATCCGCCCGGAATCTGCTCACCAGCTTATAAACTGCGATGGCAATACCGGCAATCACAACGATGGCTCCGATCACACAAAGAACTGCGGCCAGTCCTTTATTCTTTTCATCCTTCTCCGCTTTCTTGATGTCTGCGGCCAACTCTTCAATTTTCATCTTTTAAAGACGTCCTTTCGTTAAATTTTTAATAGTATAGCATAAAAAGTGAATTCTTACTATAGGATTTTACAATTTTTTTGTTCTGGCAGTGCATGCAAAACAGGTGAAAACGCGCATGTGCGGCATGCAGCCCTGACCCGACTGAAAAATGCGGACAAGGAGAGGCGAAAACGCGCATGCGCGGCATGCAGGCCAAGTAAGGTGGTGCATGAAAAACGCTCAACTGGCATTTCAATAAGAATACAACTGCAAACTCTCAGCACTTTTTCAGCTTCGCAAAGGAAGCGAACATCACCTTCTGCCCGTATTTTTCAAAATCCACTGTCACCTTGTAATCCCGGGGTTCCTTCACAATGGCCTCCACTGTGCCCTCGCCGAACTTGACATGCCGCACCCGGTCGCCAACCTCATAACCCAGACTCCCGTCTGACCCGGCAATTCCTTTGGACACGGCGCCGGATTTCTGCAGCTGCTCCATATTTTTGGCGATAAAGGGTTTCACATTCTCCGGCGTGACCTTGGGCTTCAGGGTGGCCTTGGGACGGTAATCGTAGACCGGACGGCCGACGATGGCCTGACTGAGCCTGTCCGCGATTTCGTCCTCTCTGGTCTTCGTCCTGGGCAGTCCCCGGTCAAACAGCTCCTGGGGGATTTCCTTTACGAAGCGGCTGACGGCGTTATACTGGGTCTCCCCCCTTACCATGCGCTGGCCGGCGCAGGTCAGGGTCAGTTCCTCCTTGGCCCGGGTGATTCCCACATAGCAGAGACGCCTCTCCTCCTCCACATCCTCCCGGCTGTCGGACACAATGCTCAGATAACTGGGAAAAAGCCCGTCCTCCATGCCCGTCAGGTAAACCTGGGGAAATTCCAGACCCTTGGCGCTGTGAAGAGTCATCAGCAGCACCCGGTTGGTGTCCTCCACATTGTCGATATCCGACACCAGGGAAACCTCTTCCAGAAACTCTGTCAGGCTGGCCATATCGTGTTCCTCCACATAGGCGGTCACCTTATTGCCCAACTCCTCCACGTTGGCGATCTTATCCTCAGCAACCTCCCTGTCCTCAGTTTCCTCCAGATAGTCGGTATAATGAGTCATCTCCAGAATGTCGTTGAACAATCCGTCCAGACCGTAATAATCCAGCTTGCTGCGGAAGCCCTGAATCAGGGTGACAAAAGGTTCCATCTTCACCGCCGCCCGGCCCATGCCGGGGATCCGGTCTGCCATGCAGAGAGCATCGTAAAAACTCATGTCATGGCTGTCCGCGTAGGCCTGCACTTTGGAGATGGAGGTGGCGCCGATGCCCCTTTTGGGCACATTGATGATTCTTTTCACCGCCACATCATCCCTGGCATTGTCGATGGTCTTCATGTAGGCCAGAATGTCCTTGATCTCTTTACGGGCATAGAAATTGACGCCGCCCACCACGGAATAGGGAATCCCTGCAAAGATCATCCGCTCCTCCAAAAGCCGGGACTGGGCGTTGGTGCGGTAGAGCACGGCACAGTCCCGATATTCGGCAATCCCGTCCCTGCGCTTATTTTTGATATCATCCGCTACAAACACCGCCTCCTCCTGGGCCGTATCCAGACGCATGAAATGAATGGGCTTTCCCTCCGGATGTCTGGTCCACAATGCCTTTGACTTACGGCCCTTATTGTTGCTGATCACCGCGTTGGCCGCCGCCAGAATATTACCCGTGGAGCGATAATTTTCCTCCAGCTTGATGACTCTGGCCTCCGGATAGACGGACTCAAAATCCAGAATATTGCGGATATTGGCTCCCCGGAATTTGTAGATGGACTGGTCGTCGTCACCCACCACGCACAGGTTGCGGTATTTATCCGCCAGCAGGCGGATCAGCTCAAACTGGGCCGTGTTGGTGTCCTGATACTCGTCCACCATGATATAGCGGAACCGCTCCTGATATTGATTCAACACCTCCGGGCAGGTCTTAAACAGCTCCACGCACTTGACAATGATATCGTCGAAATCCATGGCGTTATTTTTCTGCAGAACCTTCTGGTACTCGATGTAGGCCTCAGCGATTTTTTTCTGTGTAAAATCATAACCGGCGTTGAGCCAGAATTCATTGGGGGAAATGAGCTCATCCTTGGCCGAGGAAATCGCTGACAGCACGGTCCGCTCCTTAAGCATTTTATTGTCGATATTCAGCCGCTTCAGCACATCCTTCATGACCCCCTTCTGATCGTCGGGATCGTAGATGGTGATGTTATTGTCAAAGCCGATGCGGTCTGCATATCGCCGCAGAATACGGATACAGGTGGCGTGAAAGGTGGCCACCCAGATCTGTTCCGAACCGTAGCCCACCAGGGAATTCACCCGCTCCCGCATTTCCCCGGCAGCCTTGTTTGTGAAGGTGATGGCCAGAATGTGCCAGGGGTTGACCCCTTCCTCCTCAATCAGATAGGCAATCCTGTGGGTGATCACCCGGGTCTTGCCGCTGCCGGCGCCGGCCAACAGCAGCACCGGCCCCTCAGTGATGGTCACCCCCTGGTACTGCATATCATTTAATGTGTCATGAATACTCACTCTCTCTCCCCCTCATTTTTTATGGAATCGCTTTCCGCAGACAGGCAAATGCAATCCCTGTTCTCAAATTCATCATCAAATGCATCCTTCGCAGACGGACAATATGCAATCCTCTGTTCAGGCTCATCGTCAAACACACTTTCAGCAGACAGGCAAATATCTCATTCTCCGCACAGAAAAAATGCCTGTCTGCGAACTTTATCTCTTATTCTATGGACTTCAGGGCTTCCGCCATATTGATCCTGCTCAGCTTGCCGCGCATCACATAATTGACAAAAACCGTAAAGCCGAACACAATCACTGCCCCGTACAGAAAGCTTGCGGGCAATATTCTTGTTTTAAATGAAATCATGTCAATGGTAATCTGCGCCAGCACAAAATCGGTCAGCCACACGCCTATGGGCATGCCGCAGACGATGCCCATGGCCGAGAGCACCAGATTTTCCCGGAAAACATACTGCCTGACCTCCTTGAAATAAAAGCCCAGCACCTGAATGGTGGCGATCTCCCGCACCCGCTCCTGAATATTAATGTTGCTTAAGTTAAATAATACAACAAAAGCCAGCGCCCCGGCGCAGACAATGATCAACAGCACAATGGCGTCCATGCAGCTCATCATTTTTTCCACCTGAGCGGCGGTATCGGACATAATCTCGATCTGGCTGACGCCGTCATAATCGTAAAGCTCCGTGGACAGCTCATGGGAATCCACGCCCTCGCTGACCGACACATAGACCGTGTTGGCAACCCAGTCCGTGTCAAAATATTTCTCATAGGTCTCAGGAGTGACATAAGCATAATGATAAACATAATTATCAAAAATTCCGGAAACCGTCAGCGTCGTTTCTTCGCCGTCGCCATAGGAAAAGGTGATCTCCTCTCCCTCCTCCACACCGCATTCTTCCGCCAGCTTGCTGCTGACCAGCACCTGACCTGTGCCCGGATAGTCCAGCTCCTGGTCGTCCGTATGCAGGCTGACCAGTTCCGTGACGCTTTCATCAGCCGCCACCAGATACACACTCTTGGTGGTGCCGTCCAGGGCGTCGCTCTCCACACTCTGCTGCCGCAATACGGCGTAGTGAGCCACCTCCCCGGAAAGCTCATTCTCCAGCCCATCCGTCAGTTCCCCGCTGACCTCATTCTGGAAGGAAACCACCATATCCATCTGTTGAATCTCTTCATATTGATAGTCACAGATATCCACCACAGAATCCCGGATGCCAAAGCCGGTGATCACCAGGGCCGTACAGCCGGAAATACCCAGAATCATCATGAACATTCTCTTTTTGTACCGGAAAATATTCCGCACAGTGACCTTTCTCATGAAATCAAGCCGCTTCCAGACAAAGGGTATGTACTCCAGAAAGATTCTCTTGCCAGCAGCGGGCACCTTGGGCCGCAGTCCCTGGGCCGGCGCCTGATTGACCTCCGAGCGCAAAGCCAGATAAGCGCTGCCCACAGAACAGAGCATGGCCGCCGCGAAGGTGATCAGGAACGTTTGCGCACTGAAGGCCAGAATCAGGTTTCCAAAACCGTACATGGTGCTGTAGGCATTCCAGATCACCAGAGGGAAAATCACACAGCCGCCAAAATAACCGATGACAGTCCCCGTTCCCGCGGAAAGGGCCGCGTAAATCAGATATTTGCTCATCACTGCGCCTGTCCCATAGCCCATAGCCCTCAAAGACGCGATCTGTCCTCTCTCCTCATCCACCATCCGAGTCATGGTGGTGGAGCATACCAGCGCCGCAATCAGGAAAAAGAACACCGGGAATACCTGCGCGATGGCCTCCACAATTCCCGCGTCAGCCTCAAAACACACGTAGCCCACCAGCGTATCCCTTCCTAAAATATAAACCTCCGGCTCTTCAAGGTCAAGTAACTCTGCCCAGCCGTCAGCAAGCTCCGCCCTGGCGTCAGCAAGCTCATTCCAGCCATCGTCCAGCTCCGCCCTGGCGTCGGCAAGCTTCTCCTCCGCCTCGGCGATCAGGGTATTAAACTCCTCCACCCCGACCTCGTAGGCGATCTCACCGTCTAACAGCTCCTGAATGGCATCCCGCAGCTGCTCCCAGCCGTCCAGAATCTCCTGCTCACCGTCCTCGATCTGTACTCTGGCGTCCTCCAACTGCTGCCAGGCGTCCTCCAGCTGTACTCTGGCGTCCTCCAGCTGCGCCAGGCCGTCATAATATTCCGCCCAGCCGCTCTCCAGCTGGCTCGCGCCGTCATAGTATTCCGCCAGGCCCTGCTCATAGCTCGCCAGGCCGTCATAATAGGAAGCCAGGCCGCTCTCATAGGAGGCCAGGCCGCTCTCGTACTGCTCAATGACGGAGTCCAGGGCGCTTAACAGGTCGTCCGTTCCCAACTCCTCAATGGCCGCCAGAATGGTGTCAATCTCGCTCTCATCCAGCCCCAGAAGCTCCAGAATTTCCGCCAGGTCAAGCTCTGTCTCTCCATTCAGATATTCATCAAGATACTCGCCCAGATTCTCCTCCAGCCAGCTGAGGATATCATCCGCAGAGGGCTGGGTGCCGTCATCGCCGGTATCCGTGCCGCCGTCATCACCGCTGTTATCTCCGGTGCCGCTGTCTCCACTTCCTGCATCTCCCGAACCACCGTCTCCTGTGCTGCTGTCCCCAGTATCCTCACTGCTGTCGTCTCCGGTACCGCAGTCTCCAGTACCCTCACCGCTGTCGTCTCCGGTGCCGCTGTCACCAGTACCCTCACCGCTGTCACCGCTTCCATCGCCGGTGCCGTCATTTTCCCCATCGCCGTCGGTTCCGTCCCCGGTACCATCCTCTCCCGTACCGGAATCGCCGCCGCTGCCGTCACCTTCCTCATCGTCCCCGCTCTGATCCCGCAGCTGCTCCAGCGCCTCCTCCAGGGCGCTTCTCAACTCCTCATCTGAAATCATCCCCAGCAGAGTATCCAGATCAGTGGTGCCGTCCTCACTGTTCTCCAGATATTCCAGAATATCCAGAATGTCCGGGTTCTCCTCCAGATACGCCCGAACCTCCACACACAGATTGTAAATCTCCTCCGATTCCTCCAGCTCGATCCTGCCGGCCTCCAGCTGCGCCCAGGCATCGTCCAGCTGCGCGGACGCAGATTGAAGCTGCGCCCAGCCGGAAGCAAGCTCACTCTCCCCGGCGATCAGCTCATCATAGCCTTCCGCAGCCTGAGCCAACCCGTCCTCGTACTCCGCAAGGCCCTCCTCGTACTCCGCCAGACCCTCCTCATACTGCGCCTTTGCGTCCGCCAGCTCCGCCTCCCCGTCCAGAAGCTCCTGCCTGGCAGACAAAATCTGCGCCCGGCCGTCCTCAATCTCCGCCCAGGCCTCCGCAAGCTCCCGCTCCCCATCTGCCTTCTGATCCGCAAGCTCCTGCTCTCCGTCGGAAAGCTCCTGTTCGCCGTCAATCAGCTCCTGTTCACCGTCCGCGTAATCCTGCTCACCGTCTAAAAGCTCCTGCTCCGCATCGGACACAATATCGCTGTAGCGGGCATAGACGGTCACATTGGCCGTCTCCTTAAAGATGCTTTCCAGCTCATCCACGTAATCATTATACTCATCGGAATAAATTTCCCACTCCCCCTTCAGGGCAATGTACATCTCCGTATAATACTCAAAATCAAGACTTTCGGGCAGCACATACATAAAGGAAGTCAGCTTCCCGTTGCCGATGCTGGTGGTGCCCCGTTCCGTATTCATATATAAAGGAGAAAACACCTTCCCCACCACCGTATAACTTTCTGGCAGCGCCTCCAGAGTATCCTCCTCATTCTGATCGGAAAAAGTGATCACATCTCCGATCTCCACCCCCGTAAAATACACGGAATCAATGACGCACTCGTCCGCGCTTACCGGCATCCTGCCTTCCTCCAGCATCAGTTCATTGACGCCCTCGGTGATACTGTGAATCCGGACAATCAGCTCACCTTCAGAGGTCTCCACAATGGCGTCATAATAGACACTTCCCACTGCGGCCTCCGTCGCCTCAAGCTCCGCCACCTTCTCAATATCCTCATCATCAATGCCATAGGTGGACAAAATACGGAAATCGTACAGGTTATATTCATTCGTAAAATGCTGGGCCGTCTTGATAAACGCCGGCTCTGTGGCCATCAGGCCGCCAAAAAAAGCGGCGCCCAGCATCGTAATAATCATGATCGCCAGAAACCGCCCCATGCTCTTCTGGATAGAACGTCCCAGCAGCTTTCTCATCATGCTGTTCATCATTCTACCACTCAATCTCTTCCACAGGTGTGGGATGCTCGTTCAGATACATGTTGGAAACCGTCCCGCTCTTGACCTGGATCACTCTGTCGGCCATGGCTGCCAACGCTCCGTTATGGGTAATAATGACCACCGTCATCATCTTTTCCCTGCTGTAGTCCTGCAAAAGCTTCAAAATCGCCTTGCCGGTCACATAGTCCAGGGCGCCCGTAGGCTCGTCGCAGAGCAAAAGCTTGGGGTTCTTGGCAAGGGCTCTGGCTATCGCCACACGCTGCTGCTCTCCGCCGGAAAGCTGGGCCGGAAAGTTGGCCAGCCGGTTCCCCAGACCCACGCTGTTTAAAATTTCCTCACTGTCCATGGAGTGCCTGACTAACTGAGAGGCGATCTCCACATTCTCTAACGCCGTCAGATTAGGGATCAGATTGTAAAACTGAAATACAAAGCCGATATCCTGCCGTCTGTAGGTCGCCAGCTCTTTTTTATTCATGGCCGAAATTTCCCTGCCGTCCAGCCGCACCGAGCCGCTGGTCAGAGAATCCATCCCCCCGAGGATATTCAAAAGCGTCGTCTTGCCCGCTCCGGAAGCCCCCACTATGATGCAGATTTCCCCCTTCTCAATGCTGAAATTCACATCATGCAGCGCCACCACTTCCACATCGCCGGTCTTATATACTTTTCCAACGTTTTCAAATGTCACGTATCCGCTCATGTAAAACCTTCTTAAATCTCAAATACACACAGATTGTTCCTGCGCAGCCGCCCCCTCTCAGCCTCTGTTTGACATCAGTATAATTTTTTTCTTTCTCAAATTCAACGCTTTTACGCCAATTTACTGTTTTTTAATCTTTCTGAATGTGTTATGATAGTGAAAAATAATTTGCCGTCTGCTATTCAGACAAACATCATTGCGGGAACGCAGGAGAAACGGAGATAATCCATTGAAAGAAAAACTATACACCATCCCCTTAAACGAAGCCGTTGACGCCCACGATGAATGCCCCATCTGCTTCATCGAGCGAAAGCTGGAGCAGGACACCATCGATTTTGTGCTGGGCAACAGTTCCTCCTACATGGAGAGCGATGTGCGCGCTGACACCGACGAGGCCGGCTTTTGCCGCAAGCATTTCCAGAAAATGTACGACTACGGCAATTCCCTGGGCAACGCCTGGATTCTGAAAACCCACTACCGCAAAAAGATCGATGAAATGAAAAAGAAATTCGATCAGGTATCCCCCTCCAAGGGCTCCTTTAAGCTGTTCAAAAAGCCCGCAGCCGAGGGCGAAAATCCGCTGGTGGACTGGATTCATAAGGAAAATGAGTCCTGCTATATCTGCAACCGTTTCAGGGACACCTACGACCGCTACATGGACACCTTCTTTTACCTGTACCGGGAGGATTCTGTTTTTCACGACAAAATCATCAACAGCAAGGGCTTCTGCCTGACTCACTTCGGCGATCTGTGCGAGGCCGCGGACAAATATTTAAAGCCCGATGAGCGGGATCGTTTCTATCAGGAAATGGAAAAGCTGATGACGGACAACATGGAGCGCATCTATGAGGATGTGTCCTGGTTTATCGAAAAGTACGACTACCGCAACCGGGACGCGGACTGGAAAAATTCCCGGGACGCCATCCAGCGCGGCATGCAGAACATGAAGGGGGGCTACCCCGCCGATCCCATCTACCGGCCGCAAAAATAGGAAGGGCTGTTCAGGCACTGCCGCAGCCCGCAATCAACGCGGCGACAAATGGATATGGCCTCTGACAAGGACATCACGATACATTATTTTCAAAATAAGCCAGAAATTTTAAGATATTTTTCATCGTAAACGACTTGTTTTTTCTAAGAAAAGGGGTACACTGTAACTAACATAAAGTTCTGTTATCGACAGGGCATTATTCCAACGTGCTGTCCGGCCCTCTTTCACCGCAGGACAGGACCTTGCACATTACTCATGAATGTGAATGCGCCGGTCCGGCCCTCTTTCATCACAGGACAGGAACAGAACGCAGCTGCACCAAAGAAGGAAAAAAATAGAAGAAAGGACAACGCATATGAAGAAAAATGGACATTTTTTACTGAAGCTGACCGCCGTAGGCGCCGCTGTATGCGGCATCTATCTTTACTTAAAAGATAAAGGCTATGTCACCGTCAAGGTCAATCATGACGCCGATCCCGCAAATGAAGATGCTGACAGTCCTGAAGCTGACAGCGAAAAATCGTATGTCACCATAGATTCCACCAACCTGGTTGAGAAGGCAAAGGAGGTGGCCGACGACGTCAGGAAGAAAACGGTAGAGGTCGCCAATGACGCCTGCGACAAGACCAAAGAGCTGGTCAAAAACGCCAGGGACGCAGCCAGCGATGCAGCGGAGGAGGCCGCCCAGAAGGCCGCAGACTCCATCGAGAAGGCATGGTACTCCACCCAGGAGACCGCTGACAAGGTGGAAGCTTTTTTCGACGAGGATGAGGAGGCTCCAAAGGATGAGGAGACGCTCTGATTTTTCCTCAAAACAGAGCTGACCTGTCACATCATGCACAGAAGAATTCAGGCACAGATCATATCTCAGAAGAGAACAGCTGGCCTATTGCATCATGCACAGAAGAATCCAGGCGCAGATCATATCTCAGAAGAGAACAGCTGGCCTATTGCATCATGCACAGAAGAATTCAGGCACAGATCATATCTCAGAAAAGAGATGTCATCTGTGCCTGTTTTTTATGCGCTGCTTCCTGCGATGTTCATTCCCGTTATACGATGCAATGCCGCCGCTGCTCATCACTGCATTTGTATCTGTTTCACACAGGTTAAACTCCAAATGCTTCCCTCAGCACAGCAACGCCCCTCTCTATCTCCTCCATGCTCAATCCGCCATACCCAATCAATACCGTATGAGAACCCGATCCCCGGACATCCATGGGATAAACTTTGATCCTTCGCTGCGCGGCCGCCTCTGCCAGCTCCTCCTGGGTGCGCCCGTCCCTGGCGGTCAGGGTGAGGAAAGTGCCGGCGTTCTCCCCTCCGATGATAAACTGGCGCCGGAAGGGCTTCAGCTGCTGCAATAAAAAGTCATGCTTGGCCCGATAGAACTTGCGCATCCGGTTTAAATGCCGTTCAAATTGCCCCTACAAAAGGAACTGCCGCAGAATGCTCTGATCCATACGGGTCACAGTGGAGGAAAAGAATCGATAATGCTCCTGATAAATCTGAAGCAGGGGCTGAGGCAGAGCCATAAAGCTGATACGAATGGCGGGAGCGATGGCCTTGGAAAAGGTTCCTATGTAAATCACCTTTCCCTCGCTGTCGATGGACTGCAGGCAGGGAATGGGCTTTCCTTTGTAGCGGAACTCACTGTCGTGGTCGTCCTCAATGATATAGCGGTCCTGCCCTTCCCTGGCCCAGGAGAGCAGCTCCTGACGGCGGCCGATGGGCATCACAATTCCCGTGGGATACTGATGAGAGGGCATCACATAGGCAAGCCGGGCGCCGCTTTTTTGCAGCTCATCGATCCGCATGCCCTGCGCGTCCATGGGCACGGTGCTGATCTGAAAATCAAAGCTCTGAAAGCTCAGAAAAGCCTTCCGGTAGGTTGGGCTCTCCAGAGCGATATGACGATGGCCCTTCAGGATTTTTTCAAGCAAAAGCAAAAGATACTCATTTCCCGCTCCCACTACCAGCTGCTCCGGGGCAATATGGGCGCCTCTGGAGCTGTGCAGATAAGAGGCAATGGTCTCCCTCAGGGAATAATCCCCCTGGGGATCTCCAAGAGAAAACAGAGCGCTGTTGTCCTGGGAAAGCAGAGAGCGATTAATCCTGCGCCAGGTGCTGAAAGGGAACTGCTCCATGTCCACCGCCGCCGTAGAAAAATCAATCTCATACTTTTCCCCGGCAGG
This sequence comes from Lachnospiraceae bacterium, assembly GCA_021205045.1. Classification (GTDB taxonomy): domain Bacteria; phylum Bacillota; class Clostridia; order Lachnospirales; family Lachnospiraceae; genus RGIG6307. The sequence goes on from JAJPYH010000280.1 coordinate 17,744, forward strand.
CTGCTGCCTGACAGGCTGCCGGTTCAGCTCGTCAAAGCCATACAACTCCCGCACATTTCCTACATAATACCCGCTGCCGGGCCGGGACTCCAGATAACCCTCGCTGACCAGCTGGCCGTAAGCCAGGTCCACGGTGGTGCGGCTGACCTGCAGGTTCTGGGCCAGAATGCGGGTAGAGGGAAGCTTCTCACCCCGGGGAAGCCTCCCTCCTTTGATTTCATTTTTGATATAATCGTAAATCTGCTCATACAGATGGGCGCAGCCGCGCTCTGTATCGAGCCTGATCATCAGGTCCATAGTGATTTCTCCGTTTACCTTCCGTATCATTTTCCGGGTTTTGGTAGCTGCATGATCCAGGCGGAATCGGCCGTCACGCTTCTTTTCCACGCCACTCACCTCCCGGATATTCCATTCTTAATGTCCTGCCTGTGTTTGTTTTAAGAATCTGTTACACCTTTTCAATCACACAGCTATGCCGCTTCGCATTCACTCCCTTAGCGTCTTTGTCGTAATTGATTCCTACCAAAAGCAGATTGCCAAAATACTTCTTTAAATCCCCGTCATAACGATTCTCATGTATCTGACGGATTGCAGTGTCTGCATCCTTATCATACTTAAGCTCTACAATCATAACCGGCTTATCAGAACCCCTGCGCGGGAGAAAAACCAGGTCTGCAAATCCTTTCCCCTGCGGAAACTCCGGAACAATTTTGTAGATTCTCCGCGCCGTATAATATGCTATCATAATTGCACTGCTAAGAGCAGCTTCATTATTATACTGCAGCACCGACGAGTTCAGATTATGAACCCTTTCCAGCGCATCAGCAACCGCGTCAGTATCACAACGAAACGTTGCTTCGAGCAGATCCTCCGATTCCTGAATCAAATCGCCTACATCCTTCCATTCGTCTCCTTTAACAGCATCTGCGAATGCGTCGGACACCTCCTGGTTGGGAATGAACGCTTTCTGCTCTTTCGAGTTATACCCCAGGTATCCGAGATGAATCAGCAATGTCAGCACGTCATCTTTATTCTTAAATGAAGTTATATCATTCTGGAATGTACTTATTGAGACCTTAACCTGCTCTCCGCCAAGCATAGCAAGAACAGAATCCCTCAGCCCGTCAAAGTTCATACTGATATAATTTTTCAGAGATTCATATGTTTCTGTCTGTGTCCAATAATTTCTGATCCGCTTATATCTGACTGCCTTAATCACAGAATTAGGATTATATACAGATTCTAAATCCTCAAACTGATATCCGTCATACCATTGCTTTACGTCATCAAAATTAACATGATATTGCTCGCACAGCTGTAAAACTTCCTGTTCTGTAAATCCGATATATTCAGACAAACTCAGCGGATCCACCATTGAAAATTCCTGGAAATCCGTCAGTGCCGACTCTGTTCCATATTTTTTAATTGGAAGAATCCCAGTCATATATGAAGCCGCTATCGTTTCATCCGTCGCGGTTCCGCCCTTAAACAGTCCGCGCAAAAGCTGCACATATTCTTTTTGAATTGCTTCATCATTTTTTGCTTCGCGGAAAAGAGCATCCCATTCGTCTATAATGATGATAAACTGATTACCCATCTTCTGACTGACAGATAAAAGAGCGTCCGGCAAAAATGTTTCACTCTCACTCACACAATCTGCGAATACTCCTCTTAGCTCATCTATCACTGCAGTCTGGATATCCAACACCACGTTTTCTCCCTTATTTTTTGAACGGGAAATAAACCATGTAATGTCAAGATAAATCACATCATACTTGTTAAGATACTTATCAAATGAATTATCCTTTGATATTGCCAGTCCCTCAAACAGGGAACGCGAATCACAGCTCTTATCATAATAGGCGCATAGCATCTTCGCAGCAAAAGATTTCCCAAAACGGCGGGGGCGGCTGAAGCTTGTCAGCTTCTGAGGGGTATTGATCGTTTGATTTACATAATCAATTAAACCCGTTTTATCAACGTAGGTTCCGTTTAAAATTGTCTGAAACCCTCTGTTTCCAGGATTTAAATAAACTCCCATGCGCTGTTGCCTCCTCTCTGTGATGTCTACATTATACATTTGCGGCAGTCCCTGTGCAAGGTTAAATTTTCCGGTTATCCTGGTGGTACGAAAACTCTTTGCCCGAATACAGAAAAAGCGGGCGATGTAAACACCGCCCGCCATACTCATATTACAGGACTGATTCACGAATCCTGTAATCAGATCCTTGCCTGTTGGCGCAGACTTTTATCGACAGTGGCTAAAGCAGCTCCCGATAAGCTGTATAATTGTGTGTTTTCTGCTAGCTGTCAGCCTCGGCATCCTGACGAATGCCTATGAGCCACGGGAAATTCAAGTCCCCCGTGCAGACTACACCTATATCCCAGGTGCCAGGCGCAATACCCTGGCAAGTATCTATTTGCCGTGGGCTTTACCCTGCCCCACGTGCAGTACAGCTTTAACGTGCCGCCGCACGAGAAGCATCTCTGCTTCTGTATACATCTTATGCAATCTTACTTGGTAAATCAATATCAATCTTACAAAAAATGTTGTTTCTACCTGTTATTGTGCTGGTGATTGGCCGTAAAATCGTAGAGTAAAGAAATCAGCTACCATTTAAAATTTAAGTGCTTACAAGAAACGGCTGATCATAAAGTCACTGTATATCCGCATCCATTCAGGAAACAGGGGATGATCAAAACGCAAAGTCCAGATAGTACTGGCCTACGTTTCTCCCTCTTCTACAATAAGATAAACCAAATGATGGCGTTGCACTCAAAAGCATCTGACATTCTGCCAGACAAGAAACTTATTATTTCTTCATAAAAGATTTGCTCTTCACCTTTGATGACACATTCCAGTATTTATTTGTGTCGACTCTGTATGCTATCTCGTCCCTCGTATTACGATACTTGCTTACCTCGTAATCCGGCATTTCCAGGTGGAAATCCTCATCAACTAACGCCACGGTCAGCGTTTCATCTGTAGGTAACCTGCGTGCCTGAACTGTATCCATATTATCCTCCATTTTGGGTTTCAGTACCCTCATCTTTACTGTATTCTATCCTATACTTGCTAAATTGGCAAGTAAAAATAGCCAAATTAGGTGCAATTCACAAATAATTCACCTCAGATCCCAGCTTCTTAATCCTACATACCGGACCAAATCCGCTTCCTCTGTTTGGTCAAGGCAGTAAGCCTCCCGAAAGCGCTGGAACTTTTCAATTTTTTCCTGTTCTGTCGTCTTTTGCTGTTCATAAGCAAAGAATAATTTGCAGCACTCCCGAAAGTATGCCTTATATTCATCTCTTATGTCCTGATGCAGAGGCAAGGCCTTTTTTCCCCCACGAATATTTCCGGTTCCTGTATCGGAATCTACTGATGAACTATTACTGTCACCGATGGCGATCTCTCCACAGCCCACCGAGCCTTCACTGCTTCCATCAGCATATCCTGTTTTTTGGACACTTTTCAGGACTTCTGATAGAAAAATCCTCTCTTCCTCCGATGAAACAACCTGCATATTCTCCATAAACTTAACCAATGTAGCCTCTTTCTCAGGGCATACACCATAACTCTCTATGTTTTCCCACGTCTCCAGCAGCTGCCTTTGATCTGTCGTAAGTTTTGACCGGCCAAGATCAGACTGCATTCCATTTCTCAATATTTCTGTAACAAACGAAGCTCTGAGATACAGTAAATGATTTTCTGACAGTTCCTCCGGCTGAGGCATTCCGTTCGTTTTCCAAATCAGTTGTTTGTAATAAACCTTAGGCGGAAGCCTGAGCGCAATAACAGCCAGGAGATCTGACAACGGTTCTCGAAATAACAACATGTAAAAATTGCAAATAGCCTGAATCTTATCTGTATAAATCAGATTCATCGCATTTACAAAAATCTGACTTCTAATATCTTTTACCTCATTTTCCCATTTCCGATAGTCCTGAAAACTTCTCGGCCTGGGATCGGTCTCCAGGCAGTTCATAAAACAGTCAACTTTCATTCTCTGGATTTCGACCAGAAATTTTGCAATTGTATTAGCATAATAGTTTTTCACCGTAATACTATAGAACTCGCGGGAATCACTTGCTTTTCCCTCATAATGATTTATACACTTATCCTGAAGCAATGGGAGCAGCATGTTCTGGAGATGTTCATTGTACTCCTCTGTCATGTTCTTACATCTTCTTATAAGAAAGGGCCAGAGCGCCATAGCATAGATACGATTCAACCTATCTGCCCGATCCTTCCTCAATCGGCACTGACTGGGCAGGATGTGAAAAAATTCATGGAAGAGTACCTGTCTTACATAAGGGATATTACCTATGCGATTTTCAGGTATCTGGATGATGCAGACTTTTCCGTGCTGCTCCTCCTTGTGAAACATAATATGTGCTTCACAGCTACTTGTGAGCGCAGGATACACACAAAAGGCATATTCTCCTCCGTTTGTATCCTCCACCAATTTCGCATATGAGTTCAGCATCCCGGAATAGTAAGAGCAAAGCTTAGGGGAAGCATAGCGAATCCCCAGATCCACGGGTGCCGACTGTAACAGAATGCGATCTGCTCCGTTCGTGCTATTGACAATTGCCTCAAACATTTCCCCAAACTTTACAACAGACTTTTTGATATCCTCCTGCAATTTATTTTTCTTCTCTGCATCCGTCTCCTTCAGGCATTTCTGCACTTCCCGAATAAAGCAGTTAATTATCATAGGAAATGTGGGTTCCATAATCTGCTTTACATAGGAGAGCATTCCGGTATTTACAACTTTATAATAAGGTTCGCAGTTTTTCATCCTGGATAATATGATTCGGTATATATTTAAAGAAAGCGTAAATATCACCAACTGCCATCTGAGGAAACTCCATTTTCTCAGGTTCCGCATTCAACAATGGGATTAAAGCATGGAATAAGACCCCCATATATACCAGCACATGTTCATTAGGTCCCGCAGGAGCTACCCTTTCCGTCTTATTTTGACGCTTCCGTGCTTCCTCCTGCCTTTTATCGCCCCAAGACAATAAACAGAAAATATTTTCATAAAACGAAGAGTAAGTATGCTTTGCATCCTCATAATGTCGAGTCAAATATTCCACCAGATATAGCATATTGTGATATAAGTAGAAATGTCGACAGACAAGGTCATTTCCTTTTCTTTCCTCAAATGGTATCAACTGCAACTCATTGAGAATTGATAGTTTATCCGCGAGAGGCTCTTCACTCTCCAGTATTATCCTGCTGTGATAAACTGTTTTATTGATATTGCGTTCTTCTTCCAACAAATAAGCAAGGTCTGGATTATCCATTTGCGCCGCATCACCACTGTCAGTCACCTGATTTGAGCCGTCCACAGCGGCCAGGGAACGACAAATACTGGCATACTGTTTACGCTCGGCCTTCTGTATCGCCTTAAAACACCTACTTTTCGATGTAGAATAAACGCTCAAAATGACCAGAACAGCCAACAGGAGACAGGCATACGAGGCGCTTACATATAAAAGCACACAATTTCTTATATAATAACCGCAGACCATCCACACGATCGTATACGCATCTGCCATAACAAGAAATGGCAAAAAGTACGAGCCAATGGTATAGCCGATAATTTTTCTGTTGGAAAGGCCATAATTCGTGTAACCTAAGGACCCATAATAAAAAACAAGAAAAGCCGCCAACACAGAAAATAATGTCATCACAGATGTTCCAAGAAAACTTCTGTCCTCTCTCATCGTATCCATCAGCTGCTCCGCCGGTACATTGATCATTACTAAGGCAGATATAAAACATTCTTTCAGGAAATCCTTAGCAAAAACGGAGGCAAAGGTAACTATAAGTGTAACTGCTAAAATCGGCAGCATCCATAGATTCCATTTCTTCTCAAAAACTGAGTTTCTGCCATTAGAATCTCGCTTTTCAGGAAATAGCTGCTTCCTCTTTCTTTTTACATAAGCTCCAACCCTCATAGCCCTATCCCTCATATTCTCTCTGAAGCAGTTTAGCGTATCAATTCTATAGAACAAATACCAAAAAACGGTGTGATTTTAGGACGATATATAGCTTTTGCCTCGCAAAGCCTTGCTTCATCAATCACAGCCTCAATCCATCGCTTAAATTGGAGTCGTTATACCAGAATTACAGGTGTGATTCAACAAAAATATAACAGATTATGGCAAAATCTTACAGCGAACTGCCACAGTCGACAGACTGCTACTGTCTGGATATTCCATTGAACCCTGGAACATTCAATCACCTGTTACGTGATGCCATGCTGCTTGCCGGTTTTATATTCCTGCCCATAACCTTCTCAACAAACTCCGTCAAACTCTCACAAGTCATATCCTGTCCAAAATCGCAGCCTCGCTTACTATCGGATCTATCTCCAATGATAAGACAGGTCTTACAGTCGGCATTCTTCCCTGCTTTGACATCATGCTCACCATCACCAACTATCCAGCTTCGAGTCAAATCAATGTTAAAATCCTCTGCGGCTTTTATCAACATCCCCGGCTTCGGTTTCCGACACTCACAGTCAAATTTCAGTTCAGGAATTTCTCCTTCGTATCCTCTGTGCGGATGGTGCGGACAAAAATATATATCATCCAGATATGCGCCTTCAAGTCCGAGAAGCGTTTCCATCTTATTATGGATCTCATCCAATTCTTTAAAACTCACTTCTCCCCGTGCAATCACAGGCTGATTGGTAGTCACAATAGCAAGATAACCGGACGCATTGATTTTCTTTATTGCATCAGCCACTCCCGGCTTCGACTCGAATTCATCTATATCTCTTAAGAATCCCACATACTTATTTATCGTACCATCTCGATCGAGGAATACAGCCTTTTGCTTGTTGCGGAGATTCTTGCTCGTCACTCTTCCAGCTTTGAAATCCTCAACAACGGAATAGTAACGCTCTGGAGTGCCCATGTCTTTGACATACTCTGGACTGTCATAGCAGAACATCTTCCCAGTTCCGGCTAATGGTTTCAATAATTGCCTGTCAAGGTCAATTTTAGATGTAATAATGATCTGATCCAAAACAGACGGAAATATATGAGATGGAGCTCTTTTTTCAGTTCATATGTACACCCTTCACGAAGCTCTGCCTTTGAAAACAAATCGCTGAAATATCCGAATATAGTCCACAGTATCAAACAGATTGTTGCTTATAACTCTTGTGTGTATCTCAAAGGTCACACCGTTCAGCTCATAGTTCGACACTTCGGCATGGGAATCAACCTCGTCATAAGACACTCCGACATCAAGCATAACCTTATGGACTCTGTCCTTGTCGGCTTTGTCGATGGCTAAGTCAATATCGCCCATCGTCCGAAGTTCTTTATCCGGATAATACTCTCTGAGCACTGTGCCCTTGAAGATTATGTAGCGTATGCCATTGGTATTAAGGAGATGCAGAACTGTAGAAAGAGCGAGCTCCTGATTCACAGAATTACCTACTGTCAGCATAAACGCCTGAGCCATGTTATTGAGCAGAGGCTCGTCGCTGCAAAGATTGTGATCCTGCACAGTTATGTAGAACATTCTAGTACATCGAATAATAATTAACTGGCTATACCTTCATTTGATTTTATGC
>JAJPYH010000290.1 GCA_021205045.1 Lachnospiraceae bacterium
CTGGCATAAAATCAAATGAAGGTATAGCCAGTTAATTATTATTCGATGTACTAGGATACAGAATACTCCACTGCGTTCTCAGGAAAAAAATCCCTGAATTCCTCGTACAGCTGTTCCGCAAGGGCTTTATTTGCCGTAACTGCTGTTCAAAAGCTCTCGTCCAAAAGAGGTGCATGCCTCCCCAGGAAGCACGCACCTCTTTGTCATTCATTTAAACGGACGAATAATCATCCAAATATATTATCTTCTGTATTCTCCGCGCTTTTGGCTAATCACCGCCACACCGGCAACGGTCATAACAAACAGCCAGCACATCAGCATATATCCCATGCTGTCTCCCGTAGCCGCGCTGTCAACCGCATCTGCGTTGGTGACAGTATCCGGATCCGTTACATCGTCCGGAGTATAGGTACCGTAATGCTCATAAAGCCATAACGGACCGTACCATTCGGTGTCATCGTCAACTGCGGTTCCGGCCGGAATGACGATATTATACTCTTCTCCATCATATTCATAGGAGAATACCAGCGTCACATCACTGTCCACCAGATCCTGCATCACATCGTTAGGTATGGCGTTCAGACTGGCGTTTCCTTTGACGGTCACTGGTCCACCACCCGCGCTCTGTACCTGCTTAACTTCTTCCATTACCTCATCCCAGAATTCATTGACATCCTCAGCACCCGTATTTCCGGTATCCGGAGTTTCGCTGCCCGAATCACCAGTATCTGGGTCTTCTGTTTCTGAGTCACCGGTATCCGGGTCTTCTGGCTCTTCAGGTTCCTCCGTCCCCGATCCGCCGGTGGCCGCAATCGGCTCAGTCTTCGTATCCGTATAAGTCTGCTCCTCAAAAGTGACAGTGGCTGTATACGTTCTCACGCCATCCTCTGTCTCTGTAGCCTCCTTCGTGATTTCACTTGTGACTGTTGCCGCGACCGTGACTACATGGCTGGAATCGGTCGTACACGTAAATACAGCCTCCGCACTGCTGTAATCTTCCGCCCAGTTAAACACAGGCTCTCCATAGGTATGGGTATGCTGCACCTCGCCGGTCTGATACAGATACAGGCAGTCCGCAGTTCCCCAGCCGCCGGCCTGCATGCTCACCACAATCTGCAGCCTGACAGTAGTCTCCTTCGTCAATTCAAAGGAAACCGTGGGAGTCTGCCAGACAGCCCACCCCGTCATGGAAGTGGGATCACCGGCAAAGAGAACATTTCCGTCCGCATCCAGAATCTGCAGCGTCACCGTGTCTCCCGCGTATCCCTGAGCTACACATTCAAAGGTATACTGACCGGCAGCAAGGGTAATATCATCATTATATGTGACGGAGCTGGTGGTCGCGGAGGTACGATACCAATGCATACTATAAGATCCTTCATAAGGATCGTCCGTAGCAGGAAGATTAATCCCGCTGCCGGTAATAGTATACTTTTCCGCCGCAATCGTGGAAGAAATCTCAAAGCTGGCCACATCCGCATCCAGCATGTTAGTGTACTTGATGGTGACAGTGCATGTAACCGCCGTACCATCCTCCAGAGTGCCATTCACCGTATAGGTGCCCGCCGTACCTGCTGCGAAAGCGGCGCTGACCGTTTCCACATCGGCTTCATCCCAGGTGACAGCTTCATCGCTGGAAGTGCTGTTATTATAAGTGACTGTAACCGTAGCCGGAAGGGTTACCCCTGTATCCTCTCCCAGAACAACCGTGACAGTTGAACTTTCCACGCTCTCTATGGCCACATCCGAATTGACCGCGCCGGTGTATACATACTGAAATACCTTCAGAGAAGCCAGAGCCTTGCCGCTGGCATCAAAGAACGCCTGGTTGTCCACCGCGCTGCCTCCGTACCAGACGCCCGCGTCATCCGGATCATACTCTCCCGCGTAGCTGGAAGCCCAGCCGGAGCCGTATGTCTCCCAGAGCACTTTATTGGCCCCTACCTGCGCGTCATATTCATCGCCTGTCAGACCGGTGGTATCTCCCACTGTGATCCAGGCGCCTTCCCAGTAGAATACGCCGATGCCCATGCCGTCAGAAACATCATTGACTGCAGCGATGATATCCCGGACCTCGTTGGCCTGCCCCTGAACCGTGAAACTCCAGAGATTATTATCACCGGTGTCATTGTTGCCCACGCGAACCGTATTGTCGTGGCCGTCGGTATCGTCCAGAGTATAAGCCCAGGAGGTCTCCGCCACCATGACATACTTATTATAAGTAGTAGCTACCTCATCAAGCACGGAAGTCAGGTTGGAAAGAGTTCCATGCCAGTAAGGATAATAGGAAGAAGCGAATACATCATAATCCACGCCGTATGTATCCAGATATCCCGCAAATTTCATATAATTGCCGCTGCGCTCCGGATTGGTGAAGTGGATCGCTACCAGCACATTACTGTCAAATTCTCTGACAGCCTTGCTGCCCGCGCTGAAAATCTGACTCATATTGGCCCAGCTGCTCTCGCCGCAGATGCTGTTGGTGGTCTCATTTCCAATCTGCACCATGCCGATGTCGGCTCCGGCGGCGGCGATGGTTTCCAGGGATTCCAGGGTGTAGTCATAGACCGCCTGTACCTTTTCCTCCAGGGTGTAGTCAGCCCATGCTTTGGGAACATCCTGTTTGCCGGGATCAGCCCAGAAATCGCTGTAATGGAAGTCAACCAACAGCTTCATGCCATATTGAGCAGCCCGGGCTCCGATCGCAGCCGCAGTGTCCACATTACAGTTGCCGCCGCCGTAGCCGTTGCCCTCACTGTCATAGGGACCATTCCACACCCTGACGCGGATATAATTCACACCGCTGTCCGCCAGAATTTTGAAAATATCCTCTTCCTCGCCGTCCTCGTTATAATATTTGACGCCGGAATTCTCCAGGGAAATAACGGAGGATACATCCATTCCCATAATGAAATCTTCCGAAAGGCCCTCTACCTTTGTGACGTTGATGTCTGCCTCCACCGGATCGGAAACGGCAGGGTCATCATCGTCATCCTCCGTGACCACCGAGCCGGTGCCGGACAGAGTCAGGTTGTCCAGATTGCCCCAATAGCCCGCCGGAACAGTGCCCGATAAGGTGAAGGTGACCTCGGTTTTCTCGGAGAGGGTAAGGGTTTCCGTGGTATAGGTATTCCAATTTCCATAGCCTGTGGTGGCGTAGGTATCTGCTCCGGTCAGAAGCGTCGTTCCCCCGCCCGTGACAGCATAACTCAGGCCGCTGTCTGACGCTGCGCCGGAAATGTCAAATCCAAACTGATAGGTTCCTGCCGACAGAGTGACGGTATAGGAAGCGGAACCGGCGGCATCATCGCTGTTGCTCATCCACAGGTTCAGTGTGTAGGTAGTATTGGCGGTGTTCCAGCTGTCTGTCGCCACAGAGGAAAAACCACTCAGCGTCCAGCCGGTACTGTCTCCCGTCTCAAAGTCGGGGTTCGTCAGGCTGGAGGTCGGGTCGGCCATTTCTGCCTCGCCCTCGGCCACAGTGATGGTGATCGTCACCCTGTCGGCCACATCACTGTAGCTGCTGTCCTGAAGCTCAGCTACGATGTAATAAGTTCCCTCGCTGGGCAGCGTGACATCGGCTGTCAGGGAAAGTCCTGAATTACCATCATAATTGGAATAAGCACTGTCGCTGTTTCCATCAGAGTAATTCTATACATCCGTCCACCACCAGAGATAAAGGCCCTCACCGGCCAGATCCGTAATCTCCTCCTCGCCCTTTGTAACTGTGGCAGTCAGAGAGACAGTATCCCCCGGCTCAACCTCCGTGGCACTGGTGGAAACCGTGACTGAGTACCCCTCTTCCGCCTTCACTGTCGTGGACACAGGCACCGCGCATCCCAGCGTCAGAACCAGTGCCAGCAGCGATGCGATCTTTCTTCGCAGGTGCAGTTTCATATTCTATAACCTCCTCCTTTTGCTTTTGCAGAATCAACAACTACTGCAAATACTTTGAATGTAAGTGTAAACGTATTTTCCCGGAACTGCAAGCCTTTTTCACAAATTTGTAAAATTTTGGTGTTAGTCAGTAATTGGGTCGTTAAGCCTTTAAGTCCGTTTTTTGG
>JAJPYH010000224.1 GCA_021205045.1 Lachnospiraceae bacterium
CAGCGCGAGGTGATTCAGGCTGACGTAGTGCTGGACAACCGTATCATTGCCTGCGAGCTTCTGCCGGTGGAGAAGGGCAATTATATGATCCATCTGAAGAATGAGGATCTGGAGGGTGTAGACATTTCCCTATCTCACAAGCTTCTGCTCCATGTATCCGGTTCCCTGATCCGTATGGACCAGCACAGCCCCTATTCCTTTGAGAACCCGATCCGTGAGATCGACGGCATCGATATTATCCTGCAGCCCTCCGACGGACTGTGCGGACAGACCTGCGTAGCCATGCTGGCCGGCGTGACCATCGCTGAGGTGATCAATGTGATGGACTGCAGAGAATGGCAGGCGACCATGGGCCGCATGATTTCCGCGCTGAATTATTTCGGTATTGATCATACCGACATTATCAATTATACGCAGGGAGATCCCAATGTAGTGCTTCCCAAGTGCTGCATCATGATGGAGAAGCTGGGACGCTTCAGCCATTATCTGCTGCATTATGACGGCAAGTTCTATGATCCCAACCTGGGCGTCATGGATGAGTATGATTTCACACAGCTTCGCGGCTATCTGGAGATCAAGTGCAAGTAAGAGCTGCGGGAATACTGGATACAGCCGTGACTGCTTTCAGACCCGGGGCGGCGTGAGTACATAGGAATAAACGAATTTACAAAGGAAGAGACTTGACGGCCTCTTCCTTTTTGCTTGCATTATTGTATTGAAACACTTAAAATGAACACATATGAAACTGTGCGAAGGATATACTGTTGAAAGACACGGGATGTATGGATTTCTATGGTCGCTTATGCCGCTGTCTGAAGGCGATGAAATGGAGACAAAACAGATGAAGAAAAGAGCATTAAGAAAAATTCCGACTTACAGGCAGGAAAATCAATGGAAAGTCTATAATGACTGCGAATTTCTGAACTGCAATAAAATTTTCCCTTTCCAGCAAAAAAAGGTCGAAGCTCTTGTCGGAGATTTAAGCCGGGATGATAATGTGGAAAAAATAGTGATATTTGGTTCCAGCGTTACAAATCAATGTCATGCCGGGAGTGATGTTGATCTTTATGTGCAATTGAAAGAGGACAAAAAGCTGAAACTTTCCTCGTATTATTTTACGTATGATTTATGGACAAATTTTAATGTGGACGCAAGAATGATGAGTGAGATTGAAAAAAAAGGAGTGACTGTCTATGAACGAAACATTGCTTCGCAAGGCTGTTTATAATTATAATGTTGCCACGATGATCTACAATTCTATGGGAGACGATGAGGCATATCTGAATTATATAGGCTATCATCTTCAACAGGCGGTGGAGCTGGCAATGAAATACATGCTTGAAAAAAGCCCTGTGGAGCCGCCTAAAACGCATGATATTGATCAGTTAATCCGGGTTGCAAATGAAAATGGAGTTAATTTGCAGACCACGGATTATATTCGGGAACATAGTGAAATGTTTTCCATGTGGGAAGCAAAAACCAGATATGTTCTGGATTACAGATTGGAAATGAGTAAAATTGACGCGGCCATGGATGGAGTGGGAGAGTATCTGGATCAGATTGAGAAAACGGAAAACGGGCAGAATTCTGACATGGATCAACCACTGGGGGCTCACCGGCCTGATGAGAATATGGATGGAAGTAATAGTAAAAGCTGAAATTGCACATAAAAAATAAAATAAATGTAAAATTCATAAAATATCAAAATAGGGCTTGCAATTTCCGGAAAAAGGGTTATTATGTGTATTAGCACTCGGGAGAAATGAGTGCTAATAACCTGAAACGAGATTGAAAGTCATATAATAAGGAGGTTCATCGTAATGAAATTAGTTCCATTGGGCGACAGAGTTGTTTTAAAGCAGCTGGAAGCTGAGGAGACCACCAAATCCGGCATTGTGCTTCCCGGACAGAATAAGGAGAAGCCCCAGCAGGCGGAAGTGATCGCGGTTGGCCCCGGCACTGAGGAGGTCAAGATGGAGGTCAGCGTTGGCGACAACGTGATTTTCTCCAAATATTCAGGAACTGAAGTCAAGATTGAGGATACCGAGTACATTATTGTAAAGCAGGGCGATATCCTGGCAGTATTGAAATAATCGGGAGGGAATAAGACATGGCAAAAGAAATCAAATATGGAGCAGAAGCCAGAGCGGCTCTGGAGCAGGGCGTGAATAAGCTGGCGGATACCGTAAGGGTAACCCTTGGACCTAAGGGCAGAAACGTAGCGCTGGATAAATCCTACGGCGCACCGCTGATCACCAACGATGGCGTGACCATCGCCAAGGAGATCGAACTGGAAGACAATTTTGAGAATATGGGCGCACAGCTGGTGAAAGAGGTTGCCAATAAGACCAACGATGTGGCAGGCGACGGCACCACCACAGCGACGGTTCTGGCACAGGCCATGATCAATGCCGGTATGAGAAACCTGGCGGCCGGCGCCAACCCCATCATCCTGAGAAAGGGGATGAAGAAGGCTTCCGACGAGGCGGTTGAGGCCATCAGGGAGATGAGCACTCCGGTCAATGGCAGAGATCAGATCGCAAGAGTAGCGGCGATCTCCGCGGGCGATGAGGAGGTTGGCAATCTGGTGGCTGACGCCATGGAGAAGGTTTCCGGCGACGGCGTGATCACCATCGAGGAATCCAAGACCATGCAGACAGAGCTTGACCTGGTAGAGGGCATGCAGTTTGACAGAGGCTATATTTCCTCCTATATGTGCACCGATATGGATAAGATGGAAGCGACTCTGGATGATCCCTATATCCTGATCACGGATAAGAAGATTTCCAACATCCAGGAGATCCTGCCTCTGTTGGAGCAGGTGGTACAGTCCGGCGCCCGTCTTCTAATCATCGCTGAGGACGTGGAAGGCGAGGCTCTCACCACTCTGATTGTCAACAAGCTGCGCGGCACCTTCAATGTAGTGGCTGTCAAGGCTCCGGGTTACGGCGACCGCAGGAAGGAGCAGCTGCAGGATATCGCTATCCTGACCGGCGGCAAGGTCATCAGCGAGGAGCTTGGCTATGAGCTCAAGGAGACCACCCTGGATATGCTTGGCCGTGCCAAGAGCGTCAAGGTGCAGAAGGAGAATACCGTCATCGTTGACGGCCTGGGCGACAAGGACGAGATCGCTGCCCGGATCGCTCAGATCAGAAAGCAGATCGAGGAGACCACCTCTGACTTTGACAAAGAGAAGCTCCAGGAGCGTCTGGCGAAGCTGGCCGGCGGCGTAGCGGTAATCCGTGTGGGCGCTGCTACCGAGCCTGAGTTAAAGGAAATGAAGCTGCGCATGGAGGACGCTCTGGCAGCCACAAGGGCAGCCGTGGAAGAGGGTGTTGTGTCCGGCGGCGGTTCCGCTTATATTCACGCTTCCAAGAAGGTCGCTGCCATGGCGGAGAAGCTGGAAGGTGATGAGAAGACCGGCGCACAGATCGTGCTCAAAGCCCTGGAGGCTCCTCTCTATCACATCGCATACAACGCAGGTCTGGAAGGCAGCGTGATCATCAACAAGGTGTACGAGGCACAGGTTGGCACCGGCTTTGATGTTCTGACCGAGCAGTATGTGGATATGGTAAGCGCAGGCATCCTGGATCCTGCCAAGGTGACCAGAAGTGCTCTGCAGAACGCTACCAGCGTAGCCAGCAGCCTGCTGACCACCGAGAGCGTTGTGGCTACCATCAAGGAACCCCCGGCTCCCCAGATGGCCCAGCCCGATATGATGTAAGCTTACGAGGACGGCTTTATAAATGAGAGACTGAGCTGCTGATGATATCGTGAACGGCAAAGATATTTGCCGGATGCCCAGCCTGGTCATATTATAAAAAACATGGAGAAGACGCATGCGGTATATGCGCCTTCTCCTTTTTTCACACAATACACACAAAATCGACAAAATCCATTCACCGGCGGGCGCCAGACTATAGGAAACAATATCTCAAAGGGGAAATCCTCTCCAATGATAGAAAAATACAGAAGAAATTGGGAATCTTTTCAAAAACCGCTTGCAATTGTCAAGCATTTTTGAAAATGTCCCGAAAAATCTTTAACATTAGCCCCGACTG
>JAJPYH010000156.1 GCA_021205045.1 Lachnospiraceae bacterium
AGTATAGCACAAAAGCCATTATTTGGCCAGTTATTTATTTTATGTTATACTATTTTCTATTACGGGGTCATTTCGCACGAAAGGTTCTTCCCACGCACGAGTGGTATCCCCACCTCCACCGCAAACACCCCGTCCTCGGTCTGCATATTCAGATACCCGCTGTACTGCTCCACCAGACTCTTCACCCGCGCAAGCCCAAACCCATGCTCCCTGGATTTGGTGGAGGAAAATAGACCTCCCGCCCGCTTCGCTCTTCCTCTCATGGAATTGGTGACGCACAGATACAGCTGCCCCTTCAGCACATCCATATAAATCCGGACAAACCGCTCCTCCTCCGCCAGCTTCTCACAGGCCTCCATGGCATTGTCCAGAAGATTTCCCAGCAGTACCGCCAGGTCCGTCTGAGAAACCGTCAGCTCCTTTGGCACAAAAGCCGTGGCGTCCACCCGGATTTTCCTCTCCTTCATCAGCGTCAGCTTGCTGTTTAAGATCGCGTCCACCATCATGTTGCCGGTTTTGATCACCGTGTCCACCTGGGTCAGATCCTGCTCCAGCATGTCCAGATATCCCGCCGCCTGCTCATACTGCCCCTGCGCAAAATACGCCTTCAGCACCTGAATATGATTGTGATAATCATGCCGCCAGCCCCGCATCTTGCGGTACATGGTCTCCACCTCGTCATAGTGGCGGTTGACCAGCTCCTCCTGAAAGGCATTCACTTTTCTTCTGGTCAGATACGGGAGCAGAAAAGCCCAGACGGCCAGATTGATCAAAATCAACGCCCCCATTATGAAAATATATATCATGATAACTCTATCTCCGGTTCCTTTTTTCTGAAAGGATGTCAGTGACAATCTCCGTAAAACAAAAGAAAAATCTATGACCATCCAAAGAAATTTACCTGCGCTGCCCTTTCTTCGCAAAGCACCTCACAAATTCCTCATTCACCTGCTGCCGCATCCTGCGGCTCAGCGGCACCCGCCGCCCGTCATCCAGCATGACATCCTCCTTCCACACGCTGGACACATATTTCAGATTCACCAGATAGGAGCGGTGCGTCCTGACAAAGGAAAGCCCTTTTTCCGAAAATAACTTCTCCATCTCCCCGATGGAGCGCCTCACACGATAATCCCTGTTTTTCAGATACACGGCGCAGTCGTGGGCAAAGGCCTCCACATACCAGATATCTTCCAGGGTGATTGTCACCATGCCGGGCAAATCCGCCGCCTCGAATACCTCACGGATTCCCTTCCTGCGAAGCCCCGCGTATGCCCGGTCAAGCACCTGCCACAGCCTCTCCTTCGCTACCGGCTTCATCAGATAATGCAGCGCCGCCACCTCATATCCCTGCCCGATATATTCGTCATACCCGGTAATAAATATAATCGCCGCATCCTCGTCCGACTCCCGGATCCGCCCGGCCAGCTCCATGCCGTTCATCCGCCCCATCTCAATGTCCAGCAGCAGCACATCAAAATCCCTGCACTCCTCCCACGCAAAAAGAAAGCGCTCCGCGTCAGCAAAACACACCGTTTCCACCGGCACGCCGCGCTCCGGCCCCCACTCCTTTGAGATCTTCTCCAAATATTCTCTTGTGCTCTTTTCATCGTCACAGATCCCGATTTTCATGATTTGTGCTTTTCCGTCGCCCTGTCTGGCTGATTGCCCGTTCGCCTCCTTGTGAATATTTTCCACTTGAATGTAATTGAGCCAGTCCATACTGCCTGCATGAACAACATGAATAAAGTGCGTCTGCAAATTTCCTGTGCTTTCATAGTAACTGCCTGCTGTTCATACAATTACTTTTTAACAACGATCCATTCATTATAATGCCGATCAATTATTCCGTCTTTACATACCTCTGATTTCTGCTCTGCGGCTTATCCGGGATGGTCATCCGGACAAGTCCCTGCTCCATCGCAGGATGAAGATAATTCCGGCGGAAGGTCTCTCTGGATTTTAATCCCAGTCTGTCCATCAGTGTTTTCCCTGTATACGGAACGCCGTATTCCATCACCCCCAGCAGTTTTCTGACATATTCGGACAGCTGCGCGCCTTCTTCATCCATCTGCGCCGCAACATCATCCAGAATCCCGTCAATCTGCGACAGCATAAATTCTATAAATGTATTCGATTTTCCCTCCACATGGCACCTTGCAATCGCAGCATAATACTCCTCCTGGAAGCGCTCAATCTGACTTTCCAGAGGAATATATGCAAAAACAGGTTTCCACTTTGACAGAATCGCAGTCTGCCATAACCGCGCCACTCTGCCATTGCCGTCTGCAAATGGATGAATAAATACAAATTCATAGTGAAACACACAGCTGAGAATCAACGGGTGAATCCTGTTTTGCGATTCCTCCATCCAACCGAAAAGGTCTTCCATAAGCTGCGGAACCATTCTGGCCGGCGGAGCCATAAAGATGCACTCATCTCCGTGGAATACCCCTTCCTCACCCCGGCGGAAAATGCCGGATTCCTCCACAACATATTTTGTCATAATTCCATGGAAACGCTTCAGGTCTTCGATACTCCATGGATTTATTTCATCCAGAAGCTCATATGCCGCGTAAGCATTTTTTACTTCCTGAATCTCCTTCTGCTCGCCCAGCACTGTTTTCCCATTTATGACATCCCTCACCTGCCCAAATGTAAGAGAATTCGCCTCAATTTTCAGAGATGAGTGAATCGAGCGGATTCGATTATTCTTCCTCAGGTGCGGCTTCGAGTCCAGACTGCCAACTGCGGTAATCCTTCCGATTTTTTCTGAAACAGAAGCCACACAGGACAGCATTTTATTTGTTATGGTAAAAGGCGGCTCATAATTCTCCATTCTTCCTCCATATCTGCGAACGTAAAAATCCCGTTGTGTAACAGATTGACGACTTGCGTATTATCTTGCCCATTTACTTGCTCATTATAACGCATATTACCGGAAATTCAAGATGATTTATGCTGAAATCCATTGTTATTCAAAGTCATCATTGCAATTCTTCCAAAAAAATCTGTATCCTGTCAGTCCCCAATTCTGTTTTCCGCATATTGATCAGGTTGTCCCGATCTACCCATTTATAAACTTGCGTTTCCCCATCCTGCAGAATAATCGACTCTTTATCCTGATCGGTCACACTTTTTCGCTTCCTGAATCATAAAATTTCCTCATTTATATTCCATGGAAAACGCCGGCTCCATGCGTATGATTGCGCTCCTGTCCAATCCGCATTGTTTTGCTGTTTTCTCCCATTTTTCTGAAATAACTGCCTCTATGTCATGTACAATGGACCGGGCCTTTTCGGAGGAAATGTCATAATACTTTGCTCGAATTGCTTCCCTCCGATTCATCAATGTACGTCCCTACCTATCAGGGCTTGAATCCGAAAAAATCCCAAACTGATTTTTATCCATCGGCGCATACTGACGCCCTGCATAAAAATACAAATCAGGGTCAAAAAACAGCCCCTGATCCTTATTCAGCCATCTTCCATCATATTCAAATGAAAAGATTTCTTTTCCTCTGCTTTCCGAAACGTACAACCGTCCCATAAGCTGTGGCTCCGTACTCATCCAGTCCGCATACACATATATTATTTTCTCACTCTTCATCCCCGGCATCTTTCTTCCTCCTGGGTGCCCTTTTCGCGGTCTTAAGCTCCAGATCCTGCAGCTTCCTGCCGAGCTCATCATCCCTGGCAATCAGCAGAAGATCCTTATCCATATTATTCAAAGCGTGCAAAACCGCAGCATAAGCCCCCATTGACACAGAAGGGCTGCCCTTCTCAATCGACCATAATGTTGCCCTGCTGATTCCCGCCCTCTCCGAAACCAGCTCTCCGGAAAGCTTCCTGCGAAGTCTCGCAAGCTTAATCCGTTCACCCATAGTCTCCAGTATATCCTGCGTCTGTGGCATGATAATTATTTTCCTGCTGTTCATTCCACCCTCCTGAATGCTTCACTATACATGAGTATGAGATTTTATTATATATTTCTGCTTATTTTTTAATTTTTAATATTATATGATTAAAGAGACAAAAGGGTAGGC
>JAJPYH010000222.1 GCA_021205045.1 Lachnospiraceae bacterium
CTGGCATAAAATCAAATGAAGGTATAGCCAGTTAATTATTATTCGATGTACTAGTCTACTACAACCCCTCCGGCAAGTCAAGAAAATTTTTCAAAAAATTTCCGGGTATATTTTAAATAAATATCCAGGTTCTCAGTGCCGTCAAAACTCCGCATTCATGAAAGACCTCTCTAAGAACTTCAATATGCTTTCTCACGAGGCGTTCTTTTGTGCAGAGAAAAAAATCGGGCAGCGTTGTCACTGCCCGACTTCCCTCTTCTTTTTTGAGCTTTTCTTATTTTACTGTAACCTTAGCTCCAACTTCCTCAAGCTTCTTCTTAATCTCCTCAGTCTCTTCCTTGCTGACAGCTTCCTTCACCATCTTCGGCGCACTGTCAACCACATCCTTTGCCTCCTTCAGGCCCAGGCCGGTGATCTCACGGACAACCTTGATAACCTTTACCTTCTGGTCGCCGATCTCGGTCAGCTCAACATCGAACTCGGTCTTCTCCTCAACCTCCTCAGCGGGGCCGGCTGCCGCCACCACAACGCCGGCGGAAGCAGATACGCCGAACTCTTCCTCGCAAGCCTTTACTAACTCATTTAACTCTAACACTGTCATCTCTTTGATAGCGTCGATCAGTTCCTGTGCTGTTAACTTAGCCATTTCATTTACCTCCAATTTAAATATGAAATATGATACCCGTGAACCGTTTCGTTCACCAGTTCTTCTCCGCCATGCTTATCTGTTCAGGCGGAGCAATAAAATACGCAAGAATTATTACGCCTCTGCTGCCGCGGGTTCGCTGTCTTTCTCAGCGATCTGCTTAATAACACGCGCAAAGTTTGCAATCGGGGACTGCATGGAACCAAGCAATCTGGAAAGCAGTACATCTCTGGACGGGATGGCTGCAATCGCCTGCATTCCTTCCGCGTCATAAACCTGTCCCTCCACAACGCCCGCTTTGATCTCTAACTGTGTCAGCTTATTGGCCTTGACAAAGTCTGTGATCACGCGTGCCGGAGCTGTTGCATCTGTGGAAGATACCGCAATTGCGCTGGGGCCGTTCAGGTACGGAGCAAGCTGCTCAAAATCCGTGCCTTTGAATGCGAAGTTCATCAGGGTGTTCTTGTACACTTTATAGCTGATGTTCTCCTCACGAAGCTTTTTGCGCAGCTGGGTGTCCTGCTCAACGGTAAGTCCCTTGTAATCCACCAGGACAACGCTCTGCGCATCCTTTACGGTCTCAGAGATCTCCGCGACGATGGGCTGCTTTAATTCAACTTTCGCCATTTGATTACCTCCTTTTAGATTTTGCCGAAAGAGATAACAATATAGAAATAAAAAATCTCTCTGTGAAGACAGAGAGAGACTGTTTTATCCATACTCTTTCCTCGGCAGGCGGATTTCTCTCTTATGCTGAACGCGCTGAAAGACCACAATACAGGAATCTCAGCACACCAGCACCTGCTGTCTTCGGCTGATGTTTGTCGGCGGTACATGCCGCCAGTTGTTATAATACCACAGGGGCTGACGTTGGTCAACCCCTGGAGTTTATGAAATTATGCGTACTTTGCTGTATTGATCTTCACGCCGGGGCCCATGGTGGAACTTAAGGTCACGCTCTTTAAATACTGACCCTTTAATGCGCTGGGTCTTGCCTTGGTAATGGCATCCATCAGTACATTATAATTCTCCATAAGAGCTTCCTCAGAGAAAGAAACCTTTCCGATGGGGCAGTGAATAATGTTCGTCTTATCCAGCCTGTACTCAATCTTACCGGCTTTCAGCTCCTTGACAGCCTGAGTCACATTCATGGTCACCGTACCTGCCTTCGGATTGGGCATCAAGCCCTTGGGGCCAAGGATTTTACCAAGACGGCCTACAACACCCATCATATCCGGGGTAGCCACCACCTTATCGAAATCCAGCCAGCCTTCATGCTGGATCTTCGGGATCAGCTCATCGCCTCCCACGAAATCAGCGCCTGCCGCCTGCGCCTCCGCAAGCTTGTCACCCTTTGCGAACACTAAGACTCTGATGCTCTTGCCTGTTCCGTTGGGCAGTACCACCGCGCCACGAACCTGCTGCTCGGCGTGACGCCCATCACAGCCTGTTCTTAAGTGAATTTCCACTGTCTCGTCAAATTTTGCGGGTGCGGTTTTTTTCACCAGTGCAATCGCCTCCGCGGGCTCATAAGCGGCCGTTCTGTCGATCTGTTTTGCGGCCTCTGCATATTTTTTGCCGTGTTTCATACTTTACCTCCTGTGGTTCAAACGACAATTTCTGTCTCCCATTTTTTCATTAATCCTTTACTTCGATGCCCATGCTGCGAGCGGTACCGGCGATCATGCTCATGGCCGCTTCCACGCTTGCCGCGTTCAGATCAGGCATCTTCATCTCCGCGATCTCTCTGACCTTCTCCCTGGAGATGGTGGCAACCTTCTCCTTATTGGGCTTACCGGAGCCGGATTTGATGTTGCAGGCTTTCTTTAACAGAACAGCTGCGGGCGGAGTCTTCGTAACGAAACTGAAGCTTCTGTCTGCGTAAACTGTGATGACAACCGGGATGATCAGATCACCCTTATCGGCTGTGCGGGCGTTGAACTGCTTGGTAAATTCAACGATGTTGACACCATGCTGGCCCAGTGCCGGACCTACCGGCGGTGCTGGCGTAGCTTTGCCAGCAGGAATCTGTAATTTGATATATCCTGTTACTTTCTTTGCCATAACGGCACCTCCTATAAAATGTGGTTGCTGGCGCGGGAATGGATGCTCCCGCTCCCACTGTCCCAAAGCCGGGACCCTCTGAGCTTTATCTTAACACCCTGCGGGGTGAAAAATAAACAAACATCATGCTAATTTTTTGACATCTGCCAGCGCGACATCCACCGGCGTCTCTCTTCCGAACATGTCCACTGTGATTGTCACGGTCTGTTTGCCAAGATCAACCTTTCTGGCAACGCTGACCACGTCCTTCCAAACACCGGCAATGACGACCACGCTGTCGCCCTCCGCGAAGTCCACAGACACCTTCTTTTCCGCCTCGCCCGCAATACCGAGCGCACGCATCTCGCTTTCGGACAGCGGCACCGGTTTGCTTCCAGGCCCCACAAAGCCCGTCACACCTCTGGTGTTGCGGATCACAAACCAGGTATCGTCATTCATGACCATTCTGACCAGGACATAGCCCGGGAACATTTTGCGTTCCACATGCTTAGTAACGCCGTCCTTAATCTCCTCCGCCTGCACCATGGGAATCATGACCTCGCAGATTTCATCGCTCAGGTTTCTGTTGGCAATGGTGCTCTCAATGCCGTCCTTTACTTTATTTTCATAACCGGAATAAGTGTGAACAACGTACCATCTTGCTTCTGATTCTGCCATATTGCCCCCCGTTCAGCCAATGATGAAACTGATGCCGTACTGAATAATCATATCAAGCACCGCAATAATCACACCCACCACAACGGAGATACTGATCACCGCGGCGGACTGCTTCACCACGGTATTTCTGTCCGGCCAGGTAATCTTCTTAAATTCCGCCTTCACACCCTTAAAAAAGCTGGTCTTCTGCTTCTTTTCCGTTTTTTTGTCTTTCTTTTCGGGCACCTTGTCTGCCTTCTTTTCCGCCTTCTCGCTCATTCTAAAACCTCCGGAATTTCTGATTACTTGGTTTCCTTGTGAACGGTATGTTTCTTGCAGAATCTGCAGTATTTCTTCGTTTCCATTCTGTCCGGATGAGCCTTCTTGTCCTTTGTGGTATTGTAATTACGCTGCTTGCACTCAGTGCATGCCAGGGTGATCCTTGTTCTCATGATAATTTCCTCCGATTTTATTTTTATTTTACACGTTCAAGACGTATGTGAATAGCAACTCGTGTCATAGTAACTCGTTTAAGGCACAAAAAAAGAGCCCCTATCTCTTCATTGACAAATCTAGCACAATCGGATAGTATTGTCAATAGATTTTTTCGGTTTTTCAACTAATTTATAAGCCATTTAGTATAACATAAAATAAATAACTGGCCAAATAATGGCTTTTGTGCTATACTTGA
>JAJPYH010000044.1 GCA_021205045.1 Lachnospiraceae bacterium
ATAGTAACTACGCAGGTTTCAGCAGTTTTGCATGCTGAACCGTGAATAATTCAGGTTAATATATAAATCCTCCAATACAGGTATTAAATCAATATAATCCACTATTTCCGGAACTGTTTCATATTTTGCCATTACCACAATATACCCCGCATCCCATTCCAGAATTTTCGTATAACGCTCCAAGTGGCGGGATATTCTGAACCGTATTGTCTGATCTCGAAAAGAAAAATATGTATATTGTTTATCGCTGCTCAAAATGGCATAATCCATCTTGATTCTCCTTTAATTTATGTCTCCCTTTCATCTTATAGCATATCCAGATACTCCTTATACGGCTCCACTTCGTTAACAGCATATTTTATCCGCCTCGCAATATCAATTTTCTTTTCCAAATACTGCAAAGAGTTCGCTATCTGATTTTCCAGTAATCCATCCTCAGTTTTCACCAAACTCTTCGCAAAAAGTGTCTGTGCACTAAATGTCTTTATTACAGCATTCCCAAACAGTACTTCTATCGTACAATTTTCGCTGCAGGACTGAACAATTCCTTTCCCATTATTCTTATGATAAATCACAGCACCAGGGATAAGATATTTTTTTATCCTAAAGATTGCTTCATCATATTTGTGCTGCATTTCCACCGCTTCGTTATACTTATCACGCAGCACAGTCGCTTTCTTAATTTTTTCAACCATCAGATGCTTTTCTTTTAATTTCGGACGGTTGAATGTAATTCCATCAAAAAGATCATAAACAGAACAGCAGTATATTAAATCAAATAGCAATATATGCTTATTGACATCAGGTGCCATTTCCTCGATATTCGGAAGCTCGTATCTACTCTGATTTGTAGCAAGCAATTCCGGTGACCTCTTTATTTGATCCAC
This sequence comes from Lachnospiraceae bacterium, assembly GCA_021205045.1. GTDB lineage: Bacteria > Bacillota > Clostridia > Lachnospirales > Lachnospiraceae > RGIG6307. The sequence continues at coordinate 888 of JAJPYH010000044.1, forward strand.
AGCCCAGTCGCACATTCTGTAATATACATCCAGCCGTATATCGATACCAGAACCCCAGTCATCGTAAAATTCAATGCAATCAGCAAATATCCCGGACTGAACGGATTTAAATAGATAATGGTGCTCCGGATCATACAGAAACAGATAACCTGAAATTGCATGAAAATCCTGCTTATAAAGGAAACTATCCGGATAATATTTTTCTAAAAGCGCTGTACTTTTTGCATAGAATTCAGCAATTCTTTTTTCGGTAGCATGAATATCACCACCATCATCCATATACAAGTCCAGAAACATCTGACGCACTGTCTCCGGCTCATGTCTCGCAAATGCTACCAGACCATAAAAGGGCTGCGTATAGCTGTCAATCATATTATAAGTACATACTTTTGCATTATAAAGAGCCTCCGCAAAATCAGTCCCATTTCTAGACAGAGCCTCGTCCATCCGAGTGCGGAATTCTTTTGCAACAAACCACTTATAATTCTCATCATGTGTTGTTTTTTCATTCAGATACTCAAATTTTTCTATGTAATTCTTGGATATCTGTTTCATATGATTCTCATTCATATGATTTACCTCCGAAACCACCACTATTTTTCGGCTTCTGCTTTAGCTCCCCTGTTATGAAAAAATATTATTCCTCTCTTGTCATTCATAGAGAATTCTGACCTCTGTAATTTGATCCAAATACTCATCTGCATCAAAATAAAGATCCTTCAACAACGGCACAAGATCAATATATTCTTCTACAAGCTCCTCGCTGTGACTGTACTTCGCCATGACAACAATATAACCGTGATCCCATTCCTTAATCTCCGAATAATACTCCAGCGAATATGGTGCTTTAAACCGGAACGTGTCCTGCCCAAAACGAAATATCGTATATTCCCCTTCATTGCTTAATACCGCGTATTCCATTATAAAATCACTCCGCAGTTTGAGTACTTTCCGTCTTAGAAGCGGTTAAAAGCTCCAGCATCTGTGCCGGATTCTCGGCCGCCTTCACCTTATCCGAAGCGTAAATAATCACCCCATCTTCATCAATCAGATAAGTGGTGCGCACCACGCCCATACTGACCTTCCCGTAATTTTTCTTTTCCTTCCAGACATCGTATGCCTCAATGCATGTCCGCTCGGTATCCGAGAGCAAAATAAACGGGAGGTTGTACTTCGTCTCAAAGCTCTTATGCGACTTCACACTGTCCTTACTCACACCGACAACCACCGCATCCAATTCCTCAAACTGAGGATAACGCTCGCCAAAGCCGCAGGCCTGCTTTGTGCAGCCGGGCGTGTTGTCCTTTGGATAAAAATACAGGATGACTTTCCTGCCTTTGAATTCATTCAATGTGTGAATGGTGCCGTTCTGATCCGGAAGGGAAAAATCCGGGGCTTTGGTTCCTGTTGATAACATAAATCACTCCTCCTTTGATTGCTTCCTTGCCGCTATTTCCAGTTCCCCTTTCTTATAAATATGCTGTATATGCTCCACAATATTTGTTCGAGAGGTTTGGTACAACTCTGCCATCTGCTGTTATGACAGCATTACCGTTTCATCTTCAAAGCGGATATCTATTTTGGTATTGCCAACATCGGTCTGGTAAAGAATGATTTCACCTTGACCTGAATTTATATCATTCGACCTCTTAATGCCTTCTACCAGTTCTAACAAACAAGAGATAATAACACGTCTTATGCAACTGTGAACATATTACCTACGGCGTAGGCCGGGTCTATCCGGACGCTATCTTTGATACAAACACTATCTGTGAAAGTGGGGCAAAAGTCGCCAGAAAAGTCCGAAAAGCGGGCATTTTCGCAGAATTCCATGCCGAAAAGAACGGAAGGAAGTCCACTGGCTGACTCTATTGGATTATAAGCATATGTTGCTACCAACATCGGTTTTGTTTCCACCTTTCCGTAAGAATGAGCAATTGCCAAAAAGTATGAGCTATCGCCAAATAGTAGTATATTTATCTTTTAAGCAGCCTTCACTACTTTGGTTTGTTACTGGCTAATGTATGGTACGTAATTATTACTTCTGCATCTAACCGATACTCGTCATCCGAATCAAATTTCTTATCCCCATTGATTGTTACAGACGAGACTTCTCCATCTTCTGTTAACCAACCAGTGATAATATCATATTTAACATTAGTTTGAATATTTGTAAATCCAACATCTTCAAATTCCTGTATAACATCAAGATAATTCATCCCATCAACTTCTTTCGAGGTTAATGGAGGTGAATAAAGCTCAACTGTATGATATACTACTTCAATCCACATATTGGACGGATATTTTGTGCCTTCGTCGAACGAACTGCCCAAGAGCAGAAGATTTATTTTAGTCACAAGATTCTCTTCATCCTCTCTGGATATAGTTAAATCAGAAATTTCCTTTGTGTGAATATTAGAGAATCCGGACTCTTTTAGTTTCTGCACAACCTCTGTATATTTAATCCCTTCCAACGAAGAATTCGAATAACACATAAGTGTTAATTTTTGATATTCGTAAACACCTACGCTTCCAAAAAGAATCACTATACATATAATGACGCTGATAACTATGCCTTTCCTATGTTTCCGCCTCCAGGATTTCCTTTTTTCTCGTTTTTCGGCTTCAACTCGTTCTTCTTCCATTCTGCGTTCTTCAGCTCTTATTTCTTTTACAGCTTTGTACGCATTTAACATTGATTCAATAGATTCAGAAAAGCTACTGTCACCATCATCTTCGTCGCCATAATCATTTTCATCATCATAGTTAGCTTCTTTATGATTATAGCTACCATCAGCTCCATAATAGGACCCGCTACCATCCGAATTTCTAAAGCCCCAACTACCATCGGCTCCGTAATAAGATCCACTTCCATCCTAATGTTTTATTACATCATCTCCCTCTTCATTTGACATGGATCCTAAATCATCGGAATTAATATAATCCCAACCCTTATCCTTTTTTGTCATTTATAGGCCCTCATTTATAAACGAATTCATCTTATGTTGTTGATTGGTTGTAGTTTGAGCAAGAAATCTGTAAACAAAATGGCATTTAATGCAGCTTTCTTACTCGGATATTTGGTTAACATGTCAAAAGTAGTGATTTAATCTCTGCCTAATGCTGTTTTC
>JAJPYH010000197.1 GCA_021205045.1 Lachnospiraceae bacterium
GCTTTCTTCAACACCGGCCGCAGCGCGTTGTACACCACGACCACCACTATGGTGCCCACCACAGCGTTGACGGCTGTGGCTCCCGCGGACCAGGTGGCGAAGATTTTGGCCACTTCGCTGGGAACGCCCAGCACGTAATTTTTGTAAAAATATCCCACAATGGGGTCGGCGATCACGTTGAAGCCCAGGGAAACCACACCGGCGATCAGGCTCCATTTTATCACATAGTTTCTGGGATGATCCTCCGTGATATGAGCGATTTTGTGGGCGATGAAGCCGGCGATCAGGCCGATGCAGAACTTCAGGATAAAGGTCTTCGGGGCGCTGGTGACATAGGTGGGATCCATCAGATCGGCGATGGTCATGCCAATGGAGCCTGCCAGCCCTCCGTAGACGCCGCCCAGAAGCAAAGCTGCCAGCACGCAGAAGGCGTTTCCGATATGCAGAGCGGTGGTGCCGCCGGGCACGGGAATCGGGATTTTAATGTAAGTAAAGGCCACATAGCAGAGAGCTGCCATCAGGCCGGTAATGACGACTTTGGTGATTGCGTTGTCTTTCATAATCAGTCTCCTCATAATTATATTTCTCAGGGTTCTCAAATTCCTCAAAGGTTTCTCAAAGAATTTCTCAATATTGCAGTGCACTTAACACTGAGTATATTCAAAATTGGCATTTTAAAAAGCACCAAAAATATATTTTTTCATAATACCAGTTCAAAACTGGCGCTAAAGGTGCATCATACCGGTTAAAAAACAGAAAAATCCTGGATATTCAAATGAAATATCGCGTCCGTGCGTCTGGACGCACAAACGAAAGGCCGGATTGCAGCCGCAAAGGCGGAAAAAATCATGAATGATCCTGGAAAAACCGCGCATACTATTCCGGAACAACAGCGTCGGGAGAGTATTTCATGGAAAAACAAATTTACATCCAGTGCAGACAGCACAGTGCGGTGCGGGAGGGAAAGGTCTGCTTCGGGGATCTGGGAGAGGTCTTCTCTGACCGCCCGGAGTGGACCGCAAGGGTGAAGGTCATGCCGGTGTGCACTCTGCAAAAGCCCGGGGACAGGGTCGTTATGAGCAGTCTTTTTATAACGGAAAAAATAAAGACCCTGCTTCCGGAGTGTCAGGTGGTCAATCTGGGGGAGGCGGATATGATTGTGGAGTGGGAGCCGGTGAGAAAGCAGAATGTATGGAAGCTGGCCGCCATCTGCCTGATTGTTTTTTTCGGCACGGCCTTTACCATTATGGCCTTTCACAATGATGTGGATATCCGCAGCGTGTTTGAGCATATTTACCGGCTCAGCGGCGCCGCTCTGCCTCAGAGCCTGGGGGTGCTGGAGGTATCCTACTGCATCGGGCTGTTCGTTGGTATTACCGTGTTTTTTAATCATCTTGGAAAACGAAAAACCAGGAATGATCCCACGCCGGGGCAGGTGTCTATGTATACCTATGAGCAGAATGTGAATCAGTCCATTATGAACGCCGCTGACAGAGAAGGGGAGGCCCAAAATGGGTGAAATTTTCCTCTGCGGTCTGCTGGGACTGAGCGCCGGGATGCTGACCAGCGGAGGCGTGACCTCAGTGCTCATGGCAGTGGGGCTGACTCCCCGGTTTATCGGCCGGGTACATGAGGCCAGGCACATATATCTGCTGGAGTCCATGATCATCTGGGGAAGCGTGGCGGGCGGAATTGCGTGCGTTTTTTACGAGAGTCTGACGGGAATTCTCTGGCAGCCGCTGGGAGTGGTAATACAGATATGCTACGGCTTCTTCGCCGGGATTTTTGTGGGAAGCCTGGCCATCGCCATCGCGGAGATGCTGGAGGTTTTCCCGGTTTTCACCCGCCGCCTGGGGCTGGATAGGGGGCTGCCCTGGGTGCTTCTGGCTGCGGCGCTGGGCAAGAGCGTGGGGGCTTTTGTGTATTTTTATTTTCAGATGTAAAAGGAAGGCCGGATGGCGGAAAAAGGTCAGATGGCGGAAGAAGGCCGGATGGTTTGGAAAGGCCGGATGGCGAGGGCCGGCGGCCTTCGCGGACTTTTGAACTGTTAACGAAAGGACAGCAGATTGGAGAGGATACAATTATGGAAGAAAAAGAAAAGCAGGATTATCAGGATTATATCGAGCAGATCACACCCAAACATAACTTCTGGCTTCAGTTGGGCAACGCCTTTGTGTGCGGCGGCATCATCTGCACAATCGGGCAGTTTATCACCAATGTGGCCATGAATCTGGGGCAGGACCAGGACACCGCGGGCACCATATGCAGTGTCGTTCTGATCCTGTGCAGCGCCCTTCTGACAGGGTTCAATCTGTATCCGTCCATTGTAAAATGGGGCGGGGCGGGAGCACTGGTGCCCATCACCGGCTTTGCCAATTCGGTGGCGGCACCGGCCATCGAAAATCAGGTTCAGGGGCAGGTGTTTGGCATCGGGGCTACGATTTTTACCATCGCGGGGCCGGTCATACTGCACGGCGTGTTTTCCAGCTGGGTTCTGGGGCTGATTTACTGGCTGACGCTGCTGTGGGGGATGTGATGGTAACTTTTGTGTTGTCAAGTGTATAAAAATATGCTATAAGAAAAAGAGCAGTGTTCTTTTTATATCATCTTTTTTACCTGACATTATTCTGCCCTGTATAGAATCATCGCTGCAAATCCCACATTTGAAGGTTCAATATGAAAAAGACAAAAGATCTGGTGTACGAATTTATACAGAAGGAGACCTTTTCACAAAAGGAGTACGGAGCAGGTTTTCAGACCGCGGATATCGCCGATGCCCTGGGGATGCAGCGCACCAATGTGAGCGCGATACTGAATATGCTGGTCAAGGAAGGTCTTCTGACCAAAACGAAGACCAGGCCGGTGCGCTACACTCTGGAGAAAGAGGAGCATGTGACGGCCATGCCCCAGGCCTTTGAAAGTCTGGTGGGCCATGACGGAAGTCTGAGGAAGGCCATTCAGCTGGCCAGGGCGGCCATTCTTTATCCGGGCGGGAGCCTGAGCATTCATATCATTGCCAAGCCGGGAGCGGGCATCAGTTATTTTGCGGAGCAGATTCATCAGTTTGCCGTTGAGAGAAGGATTATCCGGGAGGATTCTCCTTATATTAAGGTAAACTGCCGTTACTATACCAAAAATATCAGTGTTCTGGACGATGTGCTTTTCAGTGACAGCGCCGGGATGGAGAACAGCTGCTTTGCCAGAGCTCAGGGAGGCATTCTTTTCATTGATAATGCGGATCTGATGAACGCCCGCCAGCAGGGCAGGCTGTTTCGCTTCCTGGAGACCGGCGAGATCGAGGGCAGGGATGGCGCCGGAAGCATGAAACTGCGTAATCTGATCTTTGTCTTTGCCCAGGCGGACACCGGGGATGAGAGGCTGGAATGGAAAAATCAGATCACCATTGAGCTGCCTGCCCTGGAGGAACGCCCTCTGCTGGAAAAGATGGATCTGATCAATCTTTTTTTCAGCGATGAGGCGGCCAACGCGAAATGCTGCGTGCAGGTGACAAGAGAGGCGGTCAACGCCCTGCTGGGAACCCGTTTTGAGGGGAATATCAAGGAATTGTGCACTCAGATCAAATCGGCCTGTGCCAGCGCGTACATAAGAGTTCTGGAGGAGCCGGAGGACCAGATGCTGGTGTGCCTGAATGATTTCTCACAGCTGGTGCAGCGCAGCAGTCTTCTGTATCAGAATAACTGGCTGGAAGTGAATACTCTGCTGGGCGACAGCAATTTCTTTCTATATGAATATAAGGAGGAAGGAAACGGCGCGGTCCGTCCCAGTCTGGCCAAGGAGGTATATGACAACATCCGTGTGCAGTACGCGGAGCTGACCGACCGGGGAGTCAGTTCGGAAAGCATCCACAGTGTCATCGATACCTATATTTCCAGTCTGATGGGATCTCTTGCCACCAGCCGGGAGAAAAATAAGGTGTCAAGCATTTTTGAAAATGTCCCGAAAAATCTTTAACATTAGCCCTGACTGA
>JAJPYH010000150.1 GCA_021205045.1 Lachnospiraceae bacterium
AGTCGGGGCTAATGTTAAAGATTTTTCGGGACATTTTCAAAAATGCTTGACAGGGGTTTAGAAAATATTTATAAATTCACTTTGGAACATTTAGATTTATTCATTGCATTCAGAAAGAAAAAAAAGTATAATCCAGTAGTGGCTGTGCGCAGGGTGGAAGACCTGAGCGTTGTATGGCGAAAGCAGGATCAATCAGAAAAAACGAGACGCTAAAACAGCATGGCGATTGTCTGTCAATGACAGAGAACATATGAAACACGGAAACGGAGAAATCATCTGATGCAGCAGATTATATATACCATTTTTATCACATTCCTGGCGGGCATGGGCGCCGGACTGGGCACGGGCTTTGCCGGTATGAGCGCGGCGGTCGTGATTTCCCCCATGCTGGTGGCCTTTCTGGACATGGACGCTTATCTGGCAGTGGGAATCGCATTGGCCTCTGATGTGCTGGCCAGCGCGGTTTCTGCCTATACATATCACAAGCACGGCAATCTGGATATCAAAAACGGCGTGATCATGATGTGCGCCGTGCTTCTTTTTACAGTGGTGGGCAGCTTTGTGTCCAGCCTGATACCGTCTACTACAGTCGGGGACTTCAGCATATTCATGACCTTTTTTATGGGAGTGCACTTCATCCTCTTCCCGGTGATGACCACCAGGGAGGACATGATGAAGGTCTCTCCGAAGATCAGAGCCATAGAATCCGTAGTCTGCGGCGTAGTGATCGGCTTTATCTGCGGCTTTGTGGGCGCAGGCGGCGGCATGATGATGCTGATGATCCTGACCATGGTGCTGGGATATGAGCTCAAGACCGCAGTGGGCACCAGCGTCTTCATCATGACATTCACTGCCTTTACCGGGTCCATTTCTCACTTTATTCTTGGTGGGATGCCGGACATATTTGTGCTGGTGCTGTGTATTGTCTTTACCTTCATCTGGGCCAGAATTGCAGCGGGCATTGCCAATAAGGCGACGCCGAAGGCCTTAAACCGGGCCACCGGCGTGGTGCTGGTGTCGCTGGCGCTGATTATCTTTTTCTTTTCCTGATCATTTTGCGACAGTTTCTCAACTGGTATGACCTTGTAATTTATTATTGTAGCGAATGCATTCCGCTTCCAGCTTCAAAAAATCAACGCATTGTGTCCTGGCGGAGAAGTTTTCTGCCGATAGATATTTTTGGCGAAGCACGTTAGCGGTATTGCATATATCGCTGGCATGAGCGTTACACCAGGTTAATTCTTTGATCAGGTGTTCTTTTTTCTTTCGTACATCTTGTCTATCATGTCTTCTGATAGTAGTATCTATTGGTATGAGTTGAGCATTGCTTACTGGAATCATCAGGTTGAAATTCAAAACGCCGAGAAATTCGCCTTGGTATTCTATTTTTTTGAAATCTATCTTATTCTTCATTTGCCTGTGCTTAGGTTTGGGTTTTGATAATGGTACGCAGTATTTTATATGGTCGCAAACGACAATCACTCCAAGAAACGGCCTCTCGTCTTTACCGATTTGCGGAGAGACAGACATGATCCTGTCGTCAATGTGGTGCAGATTTCGAATATATTTTATATCTATGCGATATAACCTTAATGGAAAAGATGTCATATAAACTTTCCTATAAAAATAGTACAAGGACTATGTCACCATAGTCCTTGCAAATGTGATACCACCGCAGCGGTATCAACGCTTTTTGAACATCCACTTCAGGCAGGATTCTCCTTTCTGCTTATTTTACCATATTTTCAAATAAATGCAACAAAAAAATAATGTTTTTCAAAAAAACTTTGCTCATGCCTTTCCAGGGTGCTGGTGTCGCTGGCGCTGATTATCTTTTTCTTTTCCTGATTATTTGCGGCTGTGAATGGTAACTCAGCGTAAAATAACTCTGAAATTTTTTCTTGACGAACACCGGATAAAGTGGTAAGGTAGATTCAGTTTTGAAACCGAGGAAGCGGAGATAACGGTTGTTGTGCACTCACAGAGAGTCCGGGCAGGTGCGAGCCGGGCAGAACGCAGATGATCAAATGGACCGCTGAGGGCGCGGGGGAAAGGCCGGGATGGCCGAGTATTTTGCGACGTGTGGCATACGTCAGTTGCCGGGGATATGATAGTATCCTGCTGAGTGCACGGATTTTTCCGTGAAGCAAGGTGGTACCGCGGGTTTGAGAGTGAGCTCGTCCTTGATGCAAATCGAGGCTGGGCTTTTTTGATTCTTCAAAGTTACTATTCGCAGCCGGCTTTTGCACATGAAGAGGCACCCGAAGGGCGTCTCGAAGAGAAGCGGCTGCGAATATTCGAAAAACGTCCATCAGAAAGGAGACCCCATGAACATCAAAAACGAAGCGCAGCTGCGCGCCCTTGCCGCCTCCGGCCAGTATAAGACCATCCCCGTCAGCTGTGAAATCTACGCGGATATCTGCACGCCCATCCAGGCGCTGCGCATCTTACAGAATGTCAGCCATCATGTCTATCTGCTGGAATCCATCGAGGACCACGAGAAGTGGGGGCGGTATTCCTTCCTGGGCTACGACCCCAAGATGGAGCTGACCTGCACGGACGGACGGATGACCATCAAATCAGGCTCCTCCGTGACCTTTGAAGTGAAGCACCCCGGAGAGTACATCCGGCAGGTGGCGGCGGACAATTTATCTCCCAGACTCGAGGGCCTGCCCTCCTTTACCGGCGGCCTGGTGGGTTATTTTTCCTATGATTATATCAAATACGCGGAGCCTTCCCTGAAGCTGGACGCGGAGGATGAGGAGCATTTCAAGGACGTGGATCTGATGCTCTTTGACAAGGTCATCGCCTTCGATAATTTCCGCCAGAAGATCATCCTCATTGCCAACGCCCGCTGCGAGAATTTTGACGCGGAGTTCAATAACGCGAAGCTGGAGCTGCAGCACATGATTGATCTGCTGACGAAGGGCACGCCCAAAGAATATCAGCCGGGCCGTATGACCAGCCCCTTCCGGGCCTTATTTGAAAAAGAAGCCTTCTGTGATATCGTCAGAAAGGGCAAGCATTACATCCACGAGGGCGATATTTTCCAGGTGGTGCTGTCCAACCGCTTTGAGGCGGATTACGAGGGTAGCCTGCTGGACGCCTACCGGGTGCTTCGCACCACCAATCCCTCGCCCTACATGTTTTATTTTGCCAGCGATGATATTGAGATGGCGGGGGCGTCCCCGGAGACTTTGGTGAAGCTGGAAAACGGCGAGCTCTACACCTTCCCCCTGGCGGGCACCAGACCCAGAGGAGCCACCGAGGAGGAGGATCAGGCGCTGACAAAAGAGCTTTTAAATGATGAAAAGGAGTGCGCCGAGCACAACATGCTGGTGGATCTGGGCCGCAATGATATCGGCAAGATTTCGGAGTTTGGTTCTGTCAGTGTGAAAAAATACATGTCCGTTGAAAAATTCTCCACGGTCATGCACATCGGCTCCACGGTACACGGACAGATCCGTTCGGATAAGGACGCTCTGGACGCTGTGGACGCGGTGTTGCCGGCGGGAACCCTCTCCGGGGCGCCCAAGATCCGGGCCTGCGAAATTATCAATGAGCTGGAGGGAACGAAGCGGGGGATTTACGGCGGCGCCATCGGCTACATTGATTTTGCGGGAAATCTGGACACCTGCATCGCCATCCGTCTGGCGTTTAAAAAGAACGGAAAGGTCTTCGTCAGATCCGGAGCCGGAATTGTGGCGGACTCGGTGCCGGAAAATGAATATCAGGAGACCATCAATAAATCGGCGGCGGTGATGAACGCGCTGAAAATCGCACAGGAAGGAGTGGACGGCTGAATCGTCTGAATGAAAAGATGAGCAAAATTATTTTAACTGGAGACAGACCCACCGGAAGGCTGCATGTGGGACATTATGTGGGGTCCCTGCGCAGACGCGTGGAGCTGCAGAATTCCGGAGAATACGACAAAATTTATA
>JAJPYH010000065.1 GCA_021205045.1 Lachnospiraceae bacterium
GACCACATCGTTGAGCACCTTGATGTAGGTTCCCTTCATGCCGGAAGAGCGGGATTCAATAATGCCCGCGGACTCAAACTTGCGCAGGGCGTTGACAATCACGGAGCGGGTGATGCCCACTCTGTCAGCAATCTTGGAGGCAACCAGAATGCCCTCGGTGCCGTCCAGCTCATCAAAGATGTGGACGATGGCCTCCATCTCCGAAAAGGACAGGGTGTTGATGGCGGATTTGACCACATTGACCTTGCGCACCTCCTCGGCGTTCTCCTCATTGACTGCCCTGAGCATCTCCAGCCCCACCACGGTGGAACCGTACTCGCACAGAATGATGTCGTCGATGCCGTACTGCTCCTCATTGCGATATGCAAAAAGGGTGCCCAGCCTTTCCCCCGCGATCTCAATGGGGGAAATGACCGCCTGAAAATGACGCACATCCTCACTCTCGAAGCCCAGCGTCAGCAGATTCACATTCTCCTTGGTGGAGAGAACCCCCAAAAGCCTTTCATTGAGCAGACCGTCGATGAAGCCTCCGACTCCCACGTCGATGAGCTCATGAATGCAATCCACATCCTCCGAATAGCTTAATCCCAGAACCTTTCCCTTTTTGCTGATGACAAGCACGTTGGAAAAGAGAATTTCCTTCATCACCTGACAAATATCTGTGAAAACCACTTTGCTGGAATTATTATTGTGCAACAATTTCCCGATCTTTCTGGTTTTATCCAAAAGCTGTACGCTGCCCATAGTACCCTCCGCTGATCTGAACTGTGTTGTCTGCTGCTTTTTCGTGCAACTATGATATGAGTATAGCATGACAATTAGATAAAATCAATCGAATTTTCGGAATATTTTAAATTATTTGAATTTTTTATTCTTCCTGCTTCAATTCTGACAATTTCTCCGGCTTCGGCCTCTGCCAGACCATGTAATCGCAGTCCGGATGATTGATGCAGCCGTAATACCTGCGGCCCTTGCGGGTTTTTCTTATCACAATGTCGCCGCCGCATTTCGGACATTTCACGCCGATTTTCTCATAGTAAGGCTTGGTGTTGCGGCACTCCGGAAAACCGGGGCAGGCCAGGAATTTGCCGTGAGGCCCGTATTTGTAGACCATCATGCGCCCGCAGAGCTCGCAGGGCACATCGCTGACCTCGTCCTTCACCTCCACCTTTTCCGGCTTCTTTTCCGCCTCCTGTACGGCCTGATCCAGATCCGGATAGAAATTGCGGATCACACTCTTCCACTCCACCTGGCCTTCCTCCACGCCGTCCAGCAGAGACTCCATGGCGGCGGTGAAATTCACATCCACAATGGTAGGGAAATTGTCCACCATCAGACGGTTGACCACATCCCCCAGCTCCGTCACGTAGAGATTTTTATTTTCCCTGGTGACATAGCGGCGGTTTAACAGCAGGGTGATGGTGGGCGCGTAGGTGCTGGGTCTTCCGATGCCAAGCTCCTCCAGGGTTTTCACCAGGCTGGCTTCCGTGAAATGAGCCGGAGGCTGGGTGAAATGCTGCTCTCCCCGAAGCTCCTCCAGAGTCACCTCACTGCCCTCCGCCGCCTCTTTTGTCAAATGGGCGTCCGTCTCCTTCTCCTCTCTGGGATCATAGACGGCCTGGAAGCCGTCAAACAGTGTCCTGGACGCGGAAAAGCCAAACACATGTCTGCCCGCTCCCACCTTGACCGCAGTAGTCTCATATCGGGACTCCTTCATGGTGGCCGCCAGAAACCGGCGCCAGATCAGCTGATAAAGCCGGAACAAATCCCTGGGCAGCAGATCCTTGACCTCTAAGGGTGTGCGGGCAGCTTCCGTGGGGCGGATCGCCTCATGGGCATCCTGCACATTCTGCTTTTTGGAATTGTCCTCCCTGGCCTTCCCCACATATTCAGCCCCCCAGGTTCTGGATACATAGTCATTGGCTGCGGCCAGCGCTTCCTGAGAAATCCTGGTGGAGTCCGTTCGCAGATAAGTGATCAGAGCCACCGTGCCCAGTCCCTTCAGCGCTACGCCCTCGTACAGCTGCTGCGCCAGGCGCATGGTCTTCTGAGTGGAAAAATTCAGCACCTTGCTGGCCTCCTGCTGCAGAGTGGAGGTGGTGAAAGGCTGGGGTGCCTTTCTGGCGTGCTCGCTCTTTTTCACACTCCTGATATAGTAGCGCTCTGATGCAAGCTCATCCCGGATTGCGTCCACCTGTTCCCGGGTTTTTAGCTCCACCCTGCCCGTCTCGTCTCCATAGTAGGCGGCGGTCACTGCCTTTCTCTCGCCGGGAAGCTTCACATCCGCTTCCAAAGACCAGTATTCCTGGGGCACAAAGGCTTCAATCTGCGCTTCCTTGTCGCAGATAATCCGCAGCGCCGCGGACTGCACCCGGCCTGCGCTTAAGCCGCCCTTGATCTTCGCCCACAAAAGCGGAGAAATCTTATAACCCACCATCCTGTCCAGACAGCGGCGAGCCTGCTGAGCGTCCACCCGGTTCATGTCGATTTCCCTGGCATGCTTGATGGACTCCTTCACCGCGTTTTTTGTGATCTCATTGAAGGTGATGCGGTACACCTTCTTTTCATCCAGCTTCAGTGCGTACATCAGATGCCAGGAAATTGCCTCTCCTTCCCGGTCAGGGTCAGTGGCCAGATAGATTTTATCCGCCTTTTTGGCCGCCTTGCGCAGGTTGGACAAAAGCTCCCCCTTGCCGCGGATGGTGATATAATGAGGCTCATAGTCGTTTTCCACGTCGATTCCCAGCGTACTCTTGGGCAGATCGCGGACATGACCGTTGGAAGCCATCACCTCATAATTGCTTCCCAGAAATTTTTTGATGGTGCTCACCTTGGCAGGTGATTCTACAATTACTAAATATTTTGCCATTCCATTCTTTCCATATCAATTACAACAGTAAACGGTTGATTATCGTTTACTCAAACATATCCGGGCACCCCGGTAAAAATCTCCCACACTATACAACAAATTTTTTTGATGCGCAAGGGGAATTTTTAACATATACAGAAAGTCAGTTGTGAATAAAAGTAAAAGAGCCGCCCTTTCGGACAGCTCCCGTTCATACTCTTCAATCTTCTGTGCTGATGATCTCACGCTTATTGTAAGAACCGCAGGACTTGCAGACTCTGTGCGGAACCATTAAAGCGCCACATTTGCTGCATTTTACCAATGTGGTAGCCTTCATTTTCCAGTTTGCTCTTCTCTGGTCTCTTCTGCCTTTGGAAGATCTGTTCTTTGGACAAATAGACATCGTTACACCTCCTTATCCGCGTTCATGATATCTTTTATCACTGCCATTCTGGGATCCGGCACAAAATCATCACAGCCACAGTCCCCCAGATTCAGGTCCCTGCCGCATACCCTGCAAAGTCCCTTGCAGTCCGCCTTGCATAAAACCTTCACCGGCCAGTTTATCAAAACTTCATTGGATATCAGGTGCTCCATGTTTAACTGATAGCCGTCCATAACCTCAGAATTGTCCTCAGCCTCATTCTCAGGCACACAATCCGGCGCATAAACCGGTCTGTCGACCTCAAAATCGATTCTCTCAGCCACTGGCTTTAAACACCTGTCACAGAACAGGTCAAGCACTACATATCCGCTCACACTCACCCTGGCCCGGCCATCCTGCTCATAAACACAGTCAAGCACCGCGGGAGGCTTCTCCAGAACGGAAAAATCCTGCCCCCGGTAACGGGCTTTGGTAAACTGAGGCGTATACTGCTGATGTATATTGCCGCTTTCGGACTGGAAAACTCCGGACAGATCAATCAACATAGTATCTCCTAATTCACACCTAAATGATTATACATACAACCCTTTTCTTTGTCAACAAAAAAATTCTATAAGCCATTTATGTATAAGCCATTTATGATAATGTCCTTATATACCACAAGAGAAAATGTCCC
>JAJPYH010000021.1 GCA_021205045.1 Lachnospiraceae bacterium
AAGAAAAACGCCCATATACGGGATATGAGCGTTTCTTGATTTACTCTTTTACAGAATAATATCCTTCCATAGAGTCCTCCTTGTCAATCTGTCACAGCCATCACTCATGATCGGCATTCCCCGCTCATTATATTGTGAGGTGCTCCCGCCATAAAGCAAAAAAGAGAGTACCGGAAACTCCATACTCTCTTTTGTGAATTATGATGTATTTCTGAGCATCTTCAGATCGGCTGCCATGCATTCACAGCTTCTTCCAATTCACATAAAGCACTCTGCTTTATTGTGAATCGCTGCTCCCCTTCTGCAAATTAGCGAACTTGGTGTACTCCGCCAGCCAGGCCAGCTCCACCGTACCCACCGGACCGTTTCTCTGCTTGGCCAGGATGACCTCCGCCACGCCGGGCTTTAAGCATTCCTCCTTGGTGTAATACTCATCTCTGTAAAGGAACATGACCACGTCGGCGTCCTGCTCAATGGAACCGGACTCACGCAGATCAGACAGCATGGGTCTATGATCCGGCCTTTGCTCCGGCGCTCTGGACAGCTGGGCGCAGGCTATGACCGGCACCTCCAGTTCCCTCGCCAGAGCTTTCAGAGAACGGGAAATCTCCGAGATCTCCTGCTGCCTGGACTCCACATGTCCTCCGCTGCTCATCAGCTGCAGATAGTCGATAATGATCATGGACAGGCCGAATTCCAGCTTATATTTGCGGCACTTGGAGCGCAGTTCCCCAATCGTTATCCCCGGAGTGTCGTCGATGATCAGAGGGGACCGTCCGATCAGACCGGCCGTTTCCGCCAGCCTCTCCCAGTCACTGTCAGAAAGCTGCCCGGTTCTGAGCTTCTGCGCGTCCACCTTTGATTCCAGGGAAAGCATACGATTGATCAGCTGCTCCTTGCTCATTTCCAGAGAAAAGATAACCAGCGGCTCCCTTTTTTTTACCGCCACATATTGAGCGATATTCAGCACAAAGGCAGTCTTACCCATGGACGGCCTGGCCGCGATCAGTATCAGCTCCGCCGGGTGAAAGCCAGCGGTCTTGTAGTCCAGATCCACAAAGCCGGAGGGAATGCCTGTGACAGCTCCTCCGTTTCTGCTGGCGATCTCGACCTTTCTCATGGCCTCAGCCACCACCTCGCGGATAGGCACATAATCCACCAGATTTCCATTCTGGCAGATGTCAAAGATCTGCTTTTCTGTGGCCTCCAAAATCGTACTGACTCTCTCCTGATCCTTATAGCAATTCCCGGCAATCTCATCCGCCGCTCTGATCAGCCTGCGCAGCGTTGCCTTCTCGGATACAATCAACGCATACTGGCGCACATTGGCGGAGGTGGGGACAGAGGTCAGAATATCCTTCATAAACTCCAGGCCGGATACCTCCGGAGGCACATCCTTGGCCCTGAGCCTGTCCTGAAGGGTGACCAGATCCACCGGTTTACGCTCGTTAAACAGCTCTACCATGGAGCTGAACACGATACCATACTGCTTGCTGTAAAAATCCTCCTCATGCAGCAGCTCACATACTTCCACAATAGCGTCCTGATCCAGAAGCATGGCGCCAATCACCGATTGCTCCGCCTCCAGATTGTGAGGCATCACCCGTTTTAAAATTGCCTCCTGTGCAGTCTCCGGCATTCTTATGCTTCCTCCACCTTTACCCTGATGGTGCCTGCCACCTGGGGATGCAGCTTGACAGCTACCTCAAATGTACCAAAGGTCTTAATGGGCTCCGGAAGGACAATCTTCTTTTTGTCCACCTCAATTCCGTGCTGATCCTTAAGAGCCGCCGCGATCTCCTTCGTGGAAATACTGCCGAAGGTCTTGCCGTTCTCCCCGGCCTTCATGGAGACTGTGACAGTTTTATCACCGATTTGAAGAGCCAGCGCCTGAGCCGCTTCCATCTGCTCTCTGGCCTTCTTTTCCTGGCTGGCCTTCTGAAGCTTTAAGTCATTCATGTTTCTGGCATTGGCTTCCATACCGATCTTTTTGGGCAGGATAAAATTTCTTGCGTATCCCTCGCTGACCTCCACAATGTCGCCCTTTTTGCCAAGCTTTTTCTCATCCTGTAATAATATGATTTTCACTTTCATACCTCCCTGTCGTATTCAACAGCCGCACCCTCCGCATTTACAAAGCCGCCCCTCATGTCCGGTACCGCGAAAAAATTTACCTCATCTGTTTATTTCAGGTCTCCCTCTTCGATCATAGTGTCTATGGTCCGCTTCAGGGCGCCCTCAGCCTCCGCCTCTGTCACGCCGTCCAGCTGACAGGCCGCCGTCGTCATGTGGCCGCCGCCGCCCATTTTCTCCATGATCACCTGCACATTGACCTCATCGATGGATCTGGCGGAAATAAATATCCTGCCCTGGAAAGGAGTCAGCGCAAAGCTGGCCTTCACGCTGCTGATGCTGAGCAGCTCATTGGCCACCTGGGCGCCCACTACCGTAGGATTGGAAACACCCTCCAGCTCCGCCGCGCAATAGGAAATCGCGTAATAATTTCTGTAAATCTGCGCCTGGCTGGCGGCCTCCGCCTTAACCTTATAATCTACGGCATCCGTCCTGAAAAGCTTTCTCACTCTGGTGACATCCGCCCCGTTCCTGCGCAGAAACGCCGCCGCTTCGAAGGTCCTGACGCCGGCCTGATTCATGAAATTATTGGTATCCACCACAATCCCGGCGTACATACAGTCCGCCTCCTCAGGGCGAAGCTTCAGGTTATCACTGGTATACTGCAGGATCTCAGACACCATCTCGCAGGCAGAGGAAGCATAGGATTCAATATAGGACAGAGCCGTATTCTCAATGGTCTCCGCTCCCTGTCTGTGATGGTCGATGACCACCGTGGACTTGGCCATGCGCAGAAGCTCCGGACAGGCCGTCAGGCTTGGTTTGTTGACGTCCACCACCACTAAAACCGTATTGGACGACATCAGCTTCAGAGCCTCCCTGGAGTCGATAATCATATCCTCTTCGTAATCCTGCTGGCCGATAAACATGCCTGTGACACTGTTCAGATTTCCCTGAGGATCATCCAGCACGATATAAGCCGGCTTTTCACAGATCTTAGCAATTCTGTACACACCCACCGCGGCGCCGAAGCAATCCGCATCCGGATTCCGGTGCCCCATAATCATCACCTGATCCTTGGAATAGATGATTTCCTTTAAGGCATGGGCCTTGACACGGGCCTTGACGCGGCTGTTCTTGGCCATGCTCTGACTCTTGCCGCCAAAATACTGAGTCTCTCTGTCATTTTTGACCACCGCCTGGTCGCCGCCCCGGGCTAACGCCAGGTCAATGGCATTCTGAGCATAGCCGTAGCACTGGGCGTAGGTCATACCTCCATAGCCGATACCGATACTCATGGTCACCGCCATGTCATTGCCGATGCTGACGGTTTTGACATCGTCCAGAATATCGAATTTCTTTTCCTGAAGCTGCTTTAAGGATTTCTTGCGAAGCACCACCAGGTATTTGTCATCCTCCAGCTTGCGGCAGATCCCGTCCACGGAGGAAACGTATTTGTTGATCTTTCTGTCGATTAAGGCAATCAGAAGGGAACGGCGGACCTCCTCCACGCTGGCCAGAGTCTCGTCATAATTGTCCAGATACATCAGGCCCACAGTCACACTCTGGTCATCCACTTCCCGCAGGGCAAATTTCAGAGCCGTCTCATCATAAAAATACAGAGCCACAAGATAGCTTTCCTCATCGCTTTCCCCCAAAAGAGCGCTCTCATTCACCAGATTGCCCATGAAAATCTGCGTGGCCTCAACCCGGTATTCCTTTTCATGATAAGTAAATTCAAAAACGCTGTTCTCCTCTCCATAATGTCCCGGCATTCTGTCCTTCGTCATCATGGAAAAAAACTGTGTGATGGAT
>JAJPYH010000041.1 GCA_021205045.1 Lachnospiraceae bacterium
GGAAAATCAGTGGTCGGACTTTGGCTCCCGCACATTGCAGGTCACAAAACTCCCGGCCCTGCCCTTTGATGTAACCGAATCCTTAAATCAGCTGCGCGTGAACTTAAGCTTCTGCGGCAGCGGCATCAAGAGCATCATGGTCACCAGCTCCGTGCCAAATGAAGGCAAGAGCTTCATTACCATCAACCTGTGGAAGATGATGGCCAGAAGCGGCCAGAGGACCCTGCTGATCGATGCGGACTTAAGGAATTCCGAGATGAGAAGCACATACGGCATTACCTGTGATGAGAAGGTGAAGGGCATCGCCTACTACCTGGCAGGACAGGCGCCGCTGGAGCAGGCCATTTACTCCACCAACATCCCCAACGGCTATATGATCCCCATGGCGTCTTCCGTGGCCAACCCCTCCATTTTGTTGGAGAGCGGCCGTTTTGTACAGATGATTGAGGAGTGCTCCAAAGAGTTTGACTACATACTGATTGACACCCCGCCCATCGGCAGCGTGGCGGATGCCCTGAACATCGCTACCCATTGCGACGGCACCGTGCTGGTAGTCCACGGCGGAGAGACACCCAGAAAGCTGGTGGCCAACTCCATTCAGCTGTTGAAGAGGACAGGAGTGCCGCTCCTTGGTCTGGTGCTGAACCGCGCGGAGATCAACAACAGAGCCGGTGGATATTATTACAGACGTTACTACCGCTACGGCGGCTACTATTACAAAAAAGGCTACGGACACTATGGCTACGGCTATGGAAACGCAGACAAAAAACAGCAGAGTAAAACCAAAAAATAAATCGAGTGACAAAAGGGGATGACACACGAATTTCCTCGTCATTATTTCCTTTGTCTCTTGAATGATCAGAATTCGAAACAGCTCAGATCGTCGCATCGTCGCGTCTGAGCTGTCCGGAGGTCATAAAGCTAAAGCACAAAAGAACTTGCCCCAAAAAGGACGGGGTGGCGAAGCATGCCCATTTTTCGGGTAAGCAGGAAAAAACCGGGCAAGCAGGAAAAACCGGGTAAGCAGGAAGACCAGGGCAGGCGGGAAGAACCAGTCAGCCAGAAAACAGAAAGAGTAAAAAGACCAGATAGAAAGTGCAGTAAGAGCAAGAGAAACAGATAGAAGATGATGAGAGGGGGTGAGGCCATGTGGTACGTGATGCAGGTGCGCACCGGATCAGAAGAGAGCATCCGGCTGCAATGCGACAAAAGACTGTCATACGCCGCGCTTTCAAAGTGTTTCATCCCCTATTATGAGGAAAAGAAAAAGCTTCAGGGAAGCTGGACGACTCTCAGAAAAATCCTCTTCCCCGGCTACGTATTCCTGGATGCTGAGGACATCTGCCAGGTGGCTATTGACCTGAAAAGCATCATTGGCCTGACCAAGGTGCTGGGCCTGGACGGAGAGGGAGCCATCCCGCTGACAGAAGCGGAGGAGGAATTCCTCAGACAGTTCGGCGGCGAAAACCAGGTGGTGGAAATGTCCGAGGGCATCATCGAGGGCGACCGGGTGGAAATCTACAGCGGCCCCCTGAAAGGCAAGGAAGCCCTGATCAAAAAAAATCGACCGGCATAAGCGGAAGGCATATCTGGAGATGGAAATGTTCGGAAGACCGCAGAAGGTGGAGGTGGGGCTGGAGATTGTGATGAAGAAGGTGTGAAGCGCAGGGAACCAAAGATTACAATTTGATCGCAGAAAAATAAGAGTCTTGTGTGACTTTTATTTTTGTGCGCTTAAATAAGGCACAGAAAACGGATTCATCGATCCGGACAAAATCAAAAGTTCTGCGGAGGCTGAAAATTGTCTGTGCGTAGCCTTGAGGGGGAGATTTGCACGACAGATCGGACAGCTTATTTTTAAGGCGGGATGTCCCTGCTACAGGATGGAACGTTCTCCGCGTTGAACTGAACAGACGCTCCGGCCCCGCAGTACCGGGGGTCGGCAGCTCTGCTCAAAGAAGGAAAAGAAATTTTATATGCTTGCATATGCCCTGCCGCAAATGTATAATGTAGACATTACAGACAGGAGGCTGCAGCACATGGGAATCTATTTAAATCCGGGATACACAGGGTTTGAAGAAATCAGAAGAGACATATATGTGGATAAAACAGGACTCATCTCTTTCATGAACAGCCTGATCGGCAAACCAAAGCCGCTGGTAAGCTTCAGCAGACCAAGGCGTTTTGGCAAATCCTATGACGCCAATATGATTTGCGCATATTATGATAAGAGCTGTGACTCCAGGTTCCTGTTTGAAGACCTCAAAGTAGCGAAGAATATTGACAGCTTTGAGAGACATCTGAACCGATATAATGTCATCACCTTTGATGTAACGGGTTTTATCGCGGATTCAAAGGATAATGACACGGATATTGTCCTGAACATAAAGAACTCTCTGCTCGAGGAGCTGAGAGACGCCTTTCCCGGCTGCATCAATGAGGAAGAAAAAAATCTCGGAAAGGCCTTATATGCCGTAGTATCAAAAGGCAACGAGAAATTTGTCTTTGTCATAGACGAATGGGATGCCTTGTTCAGGGAATACAAGGATGATACACAGCTTCAGGAAGACTACATTCTGTTCCTGAGAAGCCTTTTCAAAAATAAGGATACCACCTCCAGGACAATTGCGGCCGCCTACATGACCGGAATTCTTCCGATCAAAAAATATGGCACAGAATCTGCACTGACAGATTTCAAGGAATATTCCATGACATCGCCTAAAAGACTTGCAGAGTACGTTGGATTTACAGAAGATGAAGTGAAGCGGCTCTGCGACGAGTATCAAATGGATTTTGATGAAATGAAGTCCTGGTATGATGGATATTCATTCAGCCGTATCAAACATGTCTACAGCCCTAATTCCGTAATGAATGCCATACAGGAAGAGGAAATACAGAATTATTGGACTCAGACAGAAACCTTTGAAAGCCTGAAGAAATATATTGAAATGAACATGGACGGCTTAAAAGACGCCATACTGTTGATGCTGGGCGGACAGAGAGTACAGATTGATGTAAGTACATTTCAGAATGATATTACATCCTTCCGCAATAAGGATGATGTCCTGACTCTGCTGATTCATCTGGGATACCTGGCGTATGATCAGAGCAAAAAGGAAGTCTATATACCAAATCAGGAGGTGACGGAAGCCTTCCGGTCTTCCATCAAAGATGGAAAATGGAAAATCGTGGAGAGGGCAATAAGCAACGCGGAAAGACTTCTTGACGCAACACTTCGCGGGGAGAATGAAACCGTTGCACAGGCACTGGAAACCGTGCATGAGGAATGCTCCTCGGTATTGACCTACAATGATGAGAATTCGCTTGCCTGTGCTATCTATATAGCATATTACACGGCGAAGAATTATTATAAAAGGTGTTAGTCCGTAAACGGGTCGTTTTGGCCAAAGTTCTATATTCAGGGCATACTATACTGGTATTTCTGAAAGCCAGATATTAGGCCACCGACCCAAATCCGGACTAACACCTTATAAAATTATCAGAGAGTTTCCCACTGGTAAAGGATTTGCGGATTATGCTTTTATTCCGGGAAGGGATACAGATAAGCCTGCAATGATTGTTGAACTTAAGTATGATAAAGACGCGGACAGCGCAATCAGGCAAATTCACGAGAATCGCTATGCGGGCGATTTACAAAAATACTTTGGGAACCTGCTTCTGGTTGGAATCAATTATGATAAGGATGCGAAAGGAAAGAATGCAAAGAAGCATAGTTGTGTGATTGAAAGGGTGTAGAGAAATAAGGAATTGCCTTCAGCGGCAAGGAGTGCAGAGTACTGCGCAGGTAACTGAAAATTGAAATTTGGTTAAGGTGTCAAAAGTAGTGTTTTGTTATGAATCACCTTCTAAACGTGCT
>JAJPYH010000215.1 GCA_021205045.1 Lachnospiraceae bacterium
CAGTCGGGGCTAATGTTAAAGATTTTTCGGGACATTTTCAAAAATGCTTGACACGAATTTTTTAAGAAAAAATGCACTAAAATTTGAGCAAATTCAGCATTCACAAGATATAGTAAAAAACCCAAAGCCAAACACAAAATGCATCAGCAGCTCACACTCACCTCTTCATAAAGATTATGCCCCAGGGAGTCTATCACTACTATCGCCGGAAAATCTTCCACCCACAGTTTTCGAATTGCTTCTGTACCCAGATCGTCATAAGCAATGACTTCCGCCGATTTAATCGCCTTGGACAAAAGCGCTCCTGCGCCGCCCACGGCAGCAAAATACACTGACTGATTTCTCACAATGGCATCAATCACCGCCCGGGAGCGTTTTCCCTTACCAATCATTCCGCCCAGTCCAAGATCCAGCAGTTTTGGCGTATATTTGTCCATTCTGCTGGCGGTGGTGGGTCCGGCAGAGCCGATCACCCATCCCTCCCTGGCGGGAGACGGTCCCATGTAATAAATCAGGTTTCCTTCCACATGAAAAGGCAGCTCTTTTCCCTCCGCCAGCGCATCATACATTCTCGCGTGCGCCGCGTCCCGGGCTGTATAAATCGTCCCTGTAATATATACGTAATCGCCGCTTCTGAGAGAAGCTGTCTCTTCTTTTGAAAGGGGTGCTTTTATGTGTTTTTCCATGGAAACCTCCTCACAGAATGCAAACCGCGTGACGATTGACATGGCAGCAGATATTGACTGCCACCGGGAGCCCCGCGATATGTGTCGGCCAGGTATTAATATTCACGGCCAACGCGGTGCATTTTCCTCCCAGTCCTCCGGGGCCTATGCCAGTCGAATTGATCCTCTCCAACAGTTCTGTCTCCAGCTCCGCCACATAAGGGATTTCAGAACGGACATTCACCGGGCGGGTCAGCGCCTGTTTGGCAAGCAGTGCGCACTTCTCAAAGGTACCGCCAATTCCTACGCCCACCACCATCGGCGGACAGGCATTGGGGCCGGCGTCCTTCACCGCAGTCAAGGCAGCGCCCTTCACCCCTTCTATGCCATCCGCCGGCTTCAGCATAAAAATCCGGCTCATATTTTCACTGCCGAAGCCCTTTGGCGCCACAGTAATACGCACCTGATCGCCAGGAACAATCTGATAATGAACAACAGCGGGGGTATTGTCTTTCGTATTCTCACGAATCAACGGATCTTTTACCACGGATTTGCGAAGATACCCTTCCGCATACCCCCGGCGGACGCCTTCCTGTATTGCTTCCTCCAGGCTGCCTCCCGTAAAGTGCACCTCCTGCCCCACTTCCATGAATATCACCGCCATGCCGGTATCCTGACAGATGGGAATCATGTCCTCTCCCGCGATTTTCAGATTCTCCTCAAGCTGCTCCAGGATTCTGACCCCCAGTTCAGAAGTCTCCTTTTGTTTTGCGTCTGTGAGCGCCTCTCTCATGTCCGGTGACAGGAAATGATTGGCTTCTATGCACATTCTCTGAATATTTTCTGTAATTTCCGAAACCGAAATTGTTCTCATTTTTTATTTTCCCTGTTTATGTGCAAAAAGGCAGATGGGGTGTGATACTATAACTGCCTGCACGCCCTTTATCCTGCAATCTGTGCCTGAATGGCATCCATCTCCCCGGCAGGAAGTTCCTGAGGCTTCCAGGTCACCATTGCCGGTCCGTCCGCATAACGGGGAATTAAATGACAGTGAAAATGAAATACCGTCTGGCCTGCTGCCTCCCCATTATTCTGCAAGATGTTGATGCCGTCAGCATTCAGATTCTCTGTCAGCTGATCCGCCATCCTTTTCGCCAGCATCATGACCTTCCCCGCAGTCTCTTCCGGGATTTCATGGATATCCGCATAATGATCCTTTGGCAAAATCAACACATGCCCTCTGGAAGCCGGACTGGCATCCATGATCACGTTAAACTCCTCGTCCTCATACACGCTTCTGGTAGGAATATCCCCGTTTGCCAGTTTGCAGAAAATACAATCGTCTCTTTTCATAATTAATACGCCTTTCCCCAGTAAACCATTTTTTTCGCCGGTCTGCCGCAGCAGACACAAGTCTCTGAAATCTGCTCCTGCTCAAAAGGCATGCAGCGGCTGGTAACCGATAATTTCTCTTTTATCTGATCCTCGCAGGCTTGATCTCCGCACCACATAGCTTTCACGAAACCGGTTTTCCGGTTGAAAATATCCTCCATCTCTTCCATGTTTTGTGCGGTCCATGTGTGAGTGTCACGATGCTTTCTGGCTTTTTCCAGCATATCCTGCTGCATGGTCTCAAGGATTTCTCCGACCTTCTCCTCCAGCTCCCCGAAAGGAACATCCAGCTTTTCAAAATTATCCCTTCTGCAGATCACGCACTTGCCCGCTTCGATATCCTTTGGACCGACCTCGATACGAATGGGAACGCCCCTCATTTCCTGCTCTGCAAACTTCCAGCCGGGACTCTTGTCCGAGTCGTCCACCTTGACGCGGAAGCCTTTCGCAACCAGACGATCCCTCAGTTCAGCCGCCTTCTCCAGCGCGCCCTCTTTCTTTTGCTGGACAGGAATGATCATAACATGGGTGGGAGCCACTCTTGGCGGCAGGCATAACCCCCTGTTATCCCCGTGTACCATGATAATAGCTCCGATCAGACGAGTGGTCATTCCCCAGGAGGTCTGATAGACATATTTTAACTTATTGTCCCTGTCAGTGAACTGAATGCCGAAAGCTTTTGCAAAGCCATCTCCAAAGTTGTGGCTGGTGCCGCTCTGGAGCGCCTTGCCGTCGTGCATCAGCGCCTCAATGGTATAGGTTGCCTCCGCTCCGGCAAATTTCTCCTTCTCCGTCTTGCGCCCTTTGATCACCGGAATAGCCAGCACCTGCTCACAGAAATCTGCATATATGTTCAGCATCTGAAGCGTCCGCTCTTCAGCCTCCTTTGCGGTAGCATGAGCGGTATGCCCCTCCTGCCATAAGAACTCACGGCTGCGAAGAAACGGCCTGGTCTCCTTCTCCCAGCGAACCACACTGCACCATTGATTATAAACCCTGGGCAGATCCCTGTAGGAATGGATATCATTTTTGTAAAAATCGCAGAATAAAGTCTCCGAGGTAGGACGCACACAAAGCCTCTCCTGAAGGGGCTGCATTCCGCCCTGAGTTACCCAGGCCACCTCAGGGGCAAACCCCTCCACATGATCCTTTTCCTTATTTAATAAACTCTCCGGAATAAACATGGGCAGGTAAACATTTTCCACGCCCGCTGCCTTAAATCTGGCGTCCAGCTGAGACTGAATCAATCCCCAGATCGCATATCCTGCAGGCTTGATGACCATGCAGCCTTTGACCGAGGTATAGTCAATCAGCTCCGCTTTCTTCACTACATCCGTGTACCACTGGGCAAAATCCTCTTCCATCGAGGTAATCGCCTCCACCATTTTTTTGTCAGCCATTTTCTCTTTTCTCCTCCTGTCAGAACATGATAATAAACGAAAGGGCGGCACACCATTCCGCTCCTCTCACAAGGGACCGGAATCCGGCGGTACCACCCTATTTTATGCTCTCACATACACTCTTTACCGTTAACGCCGGCTTACGTTGCGCTTTCACGCACAGCTCCCCGGAGGGTTTCCGTACTCTGCGGCAGGAATTCTCACCATCCATTCCCTCTCTGCTGCCCAGTCTTACGTACTTGCCCGGTTCATCGCCCCTGTGTTCAACTATAATGAACGGCAAATTCTTTTGCCGTCACTATAAAATAATTTTACGGCTGTGTCAAGCACTTTTTATGCAATATCAGTCCCTGGTTATAAGCCATTTATGATAATGTCCTTATATACCACAAGAGAAAATGTCCCAAA
>JAJPYH010000184.1 GCA_021205045.1 Lachnospiraceae bacterium
CAGTCGGGGCTAATGTTAAAGATTTTTCGGGACATTTTCAAAAATGCTTGACAATGAAATATCAGTCACCTTGTTGAGCCGCAAAGTAAAAACAGCGTGCCCCTGAATCGGAGGAAAGCGTCCCAGAAAATTACACTATTAATAAAACAGAAAGCTGTCATTTTGGGTATTGACAGGCGTGATACAATGACCCAAGAAGAAAAAGCCTGACGGCGGAAAGGAAAAAGCCGCAATGTGGGCGACAAAAAGAAAACCAGATAAAGAAGCGAGAAAACGGGGAATACCCCGATAGCCATAGACCCGCTGCGCTTGGAAAATTGCAGTGGAAAATTGGAATAAATGTGTTGAAACGTTGAATAATTTGGCCATATCTGCTACAATCAAGACGGAAATGGCAACGGATAACCCTGAGTTACAACAGCGGGTTAATGTAGCCAGAACCGCAATTGAGGACGTGCAAAGTGAAATAGAGAGAATGAGAAATGACAGATATCTCCAAAATCACATGTACGAGACATGGCAGGGAAATGACGGCAGGTGGCGTACCTACCTGCCAGACAGCCAATCAAAAAACGGGAGGAAACTGATTGCCAAAAGTACAGAAGATAAATTAAATATCGAAATCATACGGTTCTACAAAGCGCAGGACGAAGACCAGCGCATGAAATCCATCACCATGAAGGACTGGTATCCGAAATGGCTGGAGTATAAAGCCTTGCAGACAAGGGCGGACATGTATATTCGACGAATTGGGAGTGACTGGGAAAATTATTATAAAGATGACCCGATTATTCACATTCCCCTTGTGAAGCTGGAATACGACACCTTGCAGGAATGGGCGCTCCGCATTGTAAAGGAGAAGAAGCTGACCAAAAAGCAGTATTACAATCTGACGGTTATTTTCCGCCAGTCTCTGGAATATGCGGTACAGAAAAAGCTCATTCCCGAAAACCCGTTCTCCAAAGTCCATGTAGACGCGAAGCTGTTTCGCAGTCAAAAGAAACCGGCGGATGAAACACCGGTTTTCCTGACGGATGAACAGCCCAAAATCGTGGCGGAGGCATGGGAGGACTTTCGCAAGACGGGCGCGGTTGCGTGTCTGGCGGTTCCTTTGGCATTCCAGACGGGCATGAGGCTGGGAGAAATCGTTGCAATCCGTGAAGAGGATATTCAGGGCAATTACCTCCATGTCCAACGGATGGAAGTCAGGCAAGTACAGCCGACTGGTGCCGACACATGGTCAAAGCAGACATTCTCTGTTGCCGATTACACGAAATCAGAAGCCGGGGACAGAAAAATCTATCTGAGCAAAAATGCCAGAGAAATTATTCAGACGGTCATTGAAAGTAATCGAGAGCATGGTTACAGCGATGAGGGATATTTGTTTATCAATGAAAAAGGTCGTGTCCGTTCAGAAGCGGTTGACTGCCGAATCCGCAAATATTGCCGACATATCGGTATAGCCGCGAAAGCAACCCACAAGATTCGAAAAACGTATATCAGTACCCTGATTGATAGTGGATTGAATATCAACGAAATTCGTAAGCTTGCGGGACATGAGGATGAGCGGACAACGTATAAGAACTATTGCTTCAACCGTATGACCAACTCAGAGACAGAGAATCTTCTGGAAAAGGCACTCAGCTAAGCCCAGAAACCAAAAAGTGTAATCAAGTGTAATCAAAAACCTTTAATCAAAAAAATTCAGGAATCCCTTTAATTAAAGGATTCCTGAATAAAAATCATCTGCGGAAGATGGGACTTGAACCCTCAAGCCGTTTCATTTTTCCTTTATTTACGGGCTTTTTGAAAAGCACGTGAGATAAACGTGAGATGAACGTGAGATAGAATTTTCTCCGCCTGAAGGCCAAATTCCAGTAGCAATGAATAATATATAAGGAAGGAAAAGCCGTTACAGATGTCCGGCAAAGAAGCTCACAGCTTTGTCCTCCCGGTGATAGTGTTTTTTACTCCATCGCTTTTTGAATACTTAACCTTTTTCTTCGCTGGAACAAATGCTCTATTTTTCTGAGCTTCACGATAATGGAATTGCGCTCTTTCAATATTCATTTCAAGCCCTTCCCTTATTTTTACAAGCCTGCGTTCAGGGATGTTCTCATTCGTTTCCAGAATGGAAATGACTTCATCGGAAAATCCTTTCAGTCTTTCTGTATCCATCCAGGAGATATCCTTAAACAACTGCAGCTGTTTTTCCGGCCTCAGGCCATCAAGCCCAAACGGCTTCGCTACATACTCATAGTCTATCGGAAGAGACAAACTTTCCGACCAGCACCACAGACTCTTTCCCGTGTCAAATATAGGAGCGACTCTGGTGTATTCCAGAGTTTCTACATTCCTCATTACCCCAAAATTGCGCCAGTGACGGTCGGAATTTGCCAGAATAAAATCGCAGGCAAACATCTTTGACAATTTTTCTTCCGCATTCTCTAAGCCAACCCGATCATATTGAGACAGCACAAACTGGTAATCATTCATGGAGTTTGGCTTTTTTACGTTGCAAATTAAATCCCATGTAGTGATGAGTTCTTCGTCTTCCCGCAACATATTCTTGCACATACAGTATGTGGAACGTCCTTCATGGTAAATGGAATAAGGGACGAAATCATCTTTGGACAATAATCTTTGATGGAGTGCTGTGGCCACAACCTCGTTTTGTACATCCTGACGGAACATTTCATTTCCGCTTTTGATTAGCATGCGGTCGCCGTCCATGATAGTCCATTTTTTCTGAAGGTCACCACCCAAGGTGGAATTTGGCGACATTAGGTTGGTGTGCCCAGTGGAAACCTGCCCTAATGTCAAAAGGCCAAGGTCATCCGTAAAATCATTGGCGAAGAAATTGATATCTTTCCATTCTTTAGGCTCGGCCGGGTTATTGATCCAATATCGATCAGTTAAAGAAAGTCCAAAATTTTTCTCAGCAAGCTCTAAAGTGCTGTCCAAACTCAAACGGTCAAGGATACGGTCAATTTGTTTTCTGGAAGCAGGAATGGCCCTTCCCTGCCACCAATTATTTAAAGCGCCCCTTGTCAAATTGCCTTTATTGTCTATCATAGCTGGGGAGGCATATTCAACATTAAGCACATCCGTTATCCTGCGTACAGTGTGAGTCTCAAGATCGTATGAAAATTCCGCAACTGGCGTATTTTTGTTCATCAATATATATTTTGCCAACATACTCACACCTTCCAAAAGTTTTTCTTATATTGTAAATGCTAAAGAGAATGAAAGCAAGGATTTTTTCACCACCAATCTTCCTCTTCCATTTCGTTCTCATCCAACTCCAGCCCCTCAAGAGATTCCCCATTCAACATCCTCACGGCAATCTCCGCGATGCCATCCGTCAGCCCGTCAAGCATACTCGTCCGAACCAGACGATCCATATTGGGGTGCATGTCTCGGCGGTCATCCAGAATCACAAACGACTCCACATCATCCCTCCCCTCAAGCCATCCCGCAATCTCACGCCCCCTAGAACTCCGGTATCCATATTCCGGCGTATAATCAAAAATCTCCAGGCCAAATGCCTTCAGCTTTTCGACCAGTTCCAGATAAGAAATATTTCTGCAAGGAATATCCCTCTCTTCCCGCCAATCACTGGACAGGACAATTTTCGCCCCCGTTTCATCTATTATTTTTCTCAGACGGGCGACTTTTTCATCATCGACAAAAGGCCAGTGGTCGGATGTTCTGGTTGTTGTCCCGTAATCGTTAAGAACGCCGTCTACGTCCAGGAATAAGACTTTCATTGCTTTTTTCCTCTCTTGTTTTATCCTTCCTATTCTGTCAAGCCCTAAATCACTGATTTTTAAGGCTTTTTTGTTGAT
>JAJPYH010000204.1:0-1749 GCA_021205045.1 Lachnospiraceae bacterium
GAACTGCTCTCTTGTAATCACAGCACTGTATGGGCTTGTAGCCTTAAGCGCTGCTGTATTCTTTATCGTCATTCACTGACCTCCTCGTCAGGCACAAAATCCAATATATCCCCCACATTACAATCCAGAGCTGTGCAAACCTTCAATAGTATATCCATGCTCACTGTTTCTCCCTTGGACAGCTTCGTCATCGAATTCCAGCTGATGCCTGCAGCCGCTTGGAGATCCTTCTTCATCATGTCCTTATCAATCAGCAGTTTCCATAATTTCTTATAACTCGGCTTCATTTTTGTTACCTCAGAACTCTTCTTAAGGTTGTAATTTACCAGTTGCGCGGCGTGGTTCAGGGAAAAAGCACGCCATAATGGAAATAGTATAACATATCACTTTTGCTTTTACAAGCCCATCTCACGGAACAAATGAATCGTTCATGCGATCCTCAGCGATATTTTCATCTTTTGATTGTAGATTGAAAGGTAATGTGCTATACTGATGCTACAATTTTTGAGGGAGGTAGAGTCTGATGAAAACAAAAGGTATGCCTCCAAGAAGACCTTCTAAGGGTCAAGCTAAAAGATGTAGTAAGCCACCGGTTTCCCCTCACTCCAGAGGAGGGACAAAAAAGCACATTGTAACAGTTTCTGTGGACCTCCCCAATCAGGAGATTTCAGTCCCTAATAACATAGCTATAAACGTAACTCCCAAAACTCCAGTACCTGTATACCCGCTCAGAGTGACGCTCAGAAGTCCACGAGCGAGTGCGCTAACCCAAGCTATAAAGGCCGTTAGTGTACAGTCTCCTGATGTCTCTCATCAGGCAATTGTTGTCCGCAATCGCTCCTATAATTTTACCGGCAATATCTTAGAGGGATATAGAAAGCACCCCCAACTAATGGAAATGATCATAGATGGCGGCTATGTCTATGTTAACGGTCGTTTTTGCCTGCCGATGTCATCCTGCTTCATAACGGATGGCAAGGGAAAGTTCTACGTTAAAAAATCAGTGTGGAACGATCCAGAAAATTATTTTTTGAGTTTGAAATCCAACTACCACGTTCTTGCCCGTGAGGGATCGCACAGATACCCTCCAAGAGTAAAAAGGATTCCAGGTGGCATATTCGTACATGCAGGAGCATTTGATATTAAGAAAACACCAAAGGAAGAAGTAATAGCTCTGCTCGATGATGGCGGCGGAGGTGGTGGCGAAGGTGAAGAATTTCATGAGCTACTCAGATATTACATGAACACCGCAGGCATGAGCGTCGGTACGCTGGCAGATGAAACAGGGCTGGATGACAGTACGATTAAACGTTATCTCCGTGAAAATAAAAATCCGCCCGATGTTCCCATTATAGTTGCTTTGTGTATTGCTCTGCACTTACTTCCCATGTGTAGTGAGAAACTACTAAGATCTGCAGGACGTGTTTTATCCTCATCCAAGAGGGATAGAATCTACCAGTTACTGTTAAACACGGCTTATACTTACAGCGTACATGATTGCAATATTTTCTTAAAAGAGCTCGGTTTTCGTCCGCTCACAAATAAATAAAATTTTTTCAGGCAACTCCTGCCCCTATAAGCACAGCCCTATTTTGTGTAGTATGCACAAAAACGCCCGGCAAATACGGCTTATTATACCGTGTTTACCGGGTGTTTTTCTTGCTTTTTATGCACATAACAGGGGGCAGGAACTGCCTTTCTTTATCAAATCAAATCGCTTACACTCACATCATAGCGAATCAACCTGAA
>JAJPYH010000204.1:1759-3817 GCA_021205045.1 Lachnospiraceae bacterium
TTTGTATTCTTATTATCGTCAATGTTGTCGAGAATCGTGCTTACTTTAAAGAAATACAGGTTGCGTTCCCTGTCTTCCAGATGCGGGCAATATTTATTCATGCACTTTGAAAAATCATCGTCCTGCAAAAGTGATTCGACTTCCTCCTTGGGGACGTAAAAGCCGTTCTCTATTAGTTTAAGCATACCAGGAAAGTATTTCTGCTGCTTTTCCTTGCTGACAGGGCATTGGAAAAGCAGGAAATTCATCAGATAAGGCTTTTTGCTGGTGCTTTCGGCGGTAACTGCGATTCCCTTGCGGAAGTACAGTTTGTCAAAATCATATGGTTCATAATCATATGTAATTGAGTAGAACTGGCCCTTTTCATTTACCAGCAGTATAGATACCGTTTCTGTTTTTTTAATCAGATATGGCGTGCCTATATACAACTGGTCAAAATCGCCTTTCTCTCCACCCACATAGCTTGGATTGCTATGTGTAAGCATACGGGCTTCTACGGAATTGTCTTGTTTACTTAAAGTCAACTGGAAGGAGGCTATTTCATTTCTTTCACCGTTCCTAGTGTATTTGTAGCCATAAAACGTGCCGTGATATTTTGGATCGGTTAGTACCTTTACCTTTTGTTCAAATGCATGCTCCGAAGGCTCGACAGAAACAGTTTGTTCTGTCGGTGCAAGAATCAATGAGTAGTCAAGATGCCAGAGTCTGCATAAGCCGATGACAATACCCATATTGGGGGGCTTTGTCATTTTCAGTCAATACATCACGAACTGCTGTATAGCTGAACGAAAAGCCAATTGAATCCTCCAATTGCTTTCGCACATTAGCGACGGAACAATAAGCGCTTATTGTCTTGTAATAGTCTTGGAGGCGCTCCTTGATTTTCATGTATTGCTTAAATAAGGAGCTTTCCTCACTCGTAAGTGCTTTATATGATTTCTTAATAAGGCATCAGACCTTTAATAGTCAGGTACGACTATTATGCACGATTAACGTAATCGCGTCAATAGTTAATTTTATAAAATGTAAAACAGTTGCTTTAGCGTGACGCAATTCTTTTTTCAAGTGATATACACCAAAACGCCAGCAACTTATAATTATCGTAAGGTCGCCGGAGACACCTATTCTCCGACCTTAATATACATCCATCCCTGACCTCCTGCGCAGGTTTCCGGCGGGGATGAGAACAACTGAATATTACGGGAACACCGCACCGGAAGTGATGTCCCAGCACTCGAAATGGAGAAATCCATTGAGGCTGGCATCACGGTCTGGTTCTGTCGTTCTGCCTGAAAGCTCCTTTTCGAGTGCATCTCGGAAAGGAGTTTTTCTATGACAGACAACAGCAAAAAAGAAGTCGAATTGACCGCAACCAAAATCACCTACTACCGCTATGGGAGCAACGGTGAGTTGGAAGCCAGCACATCCATCGAAGTCGGTGACTTACTGGAGGATGGTCATCGCGTCACACAGCAGGAAATTACTTTCCTGCAGGAAGACTACCATCGCCAGCAGTTAGGCGACCGCTATTATCGCGAGCATAAAGACGGTTACACGGAAAACGCAAAGACCCGTTATGAAACGGCTACTGGTAAAGAAGTAGACGATCCCATCAATCAGCTTCCGTCTGAAGGTTCCGACCCGCTTGACATTCTGCTCGATACCGAAGAGGACATGGATTCTCCTGATGAGCCGGAGGACATCTTCCCATCGCCAGAAGCATTGAAAGAGGCATTGGACAATCTTCCCGAAGAAGACCGCCGTCTGATTATGGACATTTACTACGAGGACAAGGCCATCCGCGCCGTTGCGAGGGAATCCGGCAGGCCGGAATCCACGCTGCGCTATCACCACAAGCGCATTTTGAAGAAGCTGAAAAAATTATTATCCGAATAGCCCAGAGAAAAAGTTGCGCACCCTCGGTTTTATATGGAGGAACTATTTCCTCACACAAACCAAAGGAGGAACCCATATGAGTCGAAATCATTCTGTACGTATCAATGTCCGGACGGACGAGAACAGGGAAACCATCATGGAAGGCGGCATCCGCCATATCCC
>JAJPYH010000124.1 GCA_021205045.1 Lachnospiraceae bacterium
GATATCGAGTATAATATTTCCCCTTTCCGGGCATTTTATTTCCGGGAAGGGGTTTTTATGGAAAAGAAGAAAAGTAACGCAAACGAGACGGAAGAAAACCGCTCGACAGAGAATGAGAGCCTGAGAGGAGCGGGAACGTCTTTACAGAATAAAGAGGCGAAGCCGGAGTATGAAAGATTAAAGCCGGAAGACAGAGGATCAGATCCGGAAGACAAAGGATCAGATCCGGAAGACAAAGGATCAAGTCTGAAGGATAAAAGATCAGATAAAGGCACGAAGAAAAGTCAAACAGAAGTGTCGGGAGAATTGACCACCGTCCTGGCAGAAAACGACCGGCTTCTGAGGAATCTTTTGCAGATGGACCTGAGTTTTGATATGGTGGATCGGCAGCTTGTCATTGGCGGCAGAGACGCCCACATGTACTTTATTGACGGCCTTTGCAAGGACGAGCTGCTGCAGAAGCTGCTGCAGTATTTTCTGGATCTGAAGAAAGAGGACATGCCGGAGAACATTGAAGCGCTGAGCGCCCAGTGCGTCCCCTATATAGAGGTGTCCACGGAAAATAATCTGGACACCATCCTGTACTCCGTGCTGGCGGGTATTTTCCTGTTGGTGATCGACGGCTATGATCAGGTGCTTTTGCTGGACGCCAGGGAGTATCCGGCCAGGAGCGTGTCCGAACCGGAGAAGGATAAGACCATGCGGGGCAGCCGGGACGGCTTTGTGGAAACGCTGATTTTCAACACGGCGCTGCTTCGGCGCAGGCTCAGGGATCCCCGGTTTCATGTGGAGATGCATCAGGTGGGGCAGGCTTCCAGGACGGACGTTGCCCTGTGTTATATGGAGGACAGGGCGGATCCTGAATTTTTGCAAAGGATCAGGGAACGGCTGGACAGCATCCGGGTGGACGCCCTGACCATGAGCCAGGAGAGCCTGGCGGAATGCCTTTTTACCAAAAAATGGTATAATCCATTTCCTAAATTTAAGCACACAGAGCGGCCCGACGCAGCCACGGCCCAGCTTCTGGAGGGAAATCTGGTGATACTGGTGGACAACGCTCCCTCGGCGCTGATCATGCCGACATCTGTCTTTGACGTCATGGAGGAGGCGGACGATTACTATTTTCCGCCCATCACGGGAAGCTATCTGCGGCTGAGCCGGATATTAATTTCCATGGTGACCTATTTCTGGACGCCTTTATTTCTGCTGTTGATCCAGAATCCGGACTGGATTCCGGAGTGGCTCTCCTTCATTGAACTGGCGGAAGAGAGCAATGTGCCGCTGGTGCTGCAGTTTCTGATCCTGGAGTTTGCCATTGACGGGCTCCGGCTGGCGGCGGTGAATACACCCAACATGTTGAGCACGCCTTTAAGCGTGCTGGCGGGGATTGTGATGGGAGAGTACGCGGTGGAGAGCGGCTGGTTTAACGCGGAGGTGCTCCTGTATATGGCGGTGGTGGCTGTGGCAAGCTACACCCAGCCAAACTATGAGATGGGCTATGCGCTGAAATTCATGCGGATCATTACCCTGATTCTGACCGCCCTGTTTGGAGGGTGGGGCTTTACGGCCGGTATTGTGGTCTTATTCCTTGCGCTTTTGCTGAATAAGTCGGTTTCCGGCAACAGCTATCTGTATCCGCTGATTCCCTTTGACTGGGCAGTGCTCAGGCGCCTGCTGGTGCGGCGCAGGCTGTGGCCGCAGTCCCAGGAGGATGAAAAAGCCAGATGAGCAGTCAGAAAAAGGGAATATGCAGCCAGGCTATGCAAAGATCGGCAGAGAAAACGCAATGGAGGGATGCTTGTGGGAAACGGAATAGAATTCACCGCGAAAAAATGATGCCTTGCTATTTATTTTTGGCCTGAAAAGAGGTATGATAGATAAGTATGTTAATAAAACAATCATAAAATCTATCATACAATCTTAACAAGTTTATGCTTTAATAAAAAACATGTGTGACATTCAGCATGGTTCAAATGGTTATGTTTGGCGCTGAAAGGGCATATCTATACTGGAAGAAAGAAGCAATCAAAGAGGAGATCAATCTATGTGTGGGATCGTTGGTTACACCGGGCAGCGCCAGGCAGCGCCCATTTTGCTGGACGGCCTGTCCAAGCTGGAATACAGGGGCTATGATTCTGCCGGGATGGCAGTGAGAAATCTGGACGGAGAAATCGAGATTATCAAGGCCAAGGGAAGACTGGCTGTTTTGTCGGAGAAGACGGACGCAGGCAGGGCTCTGCAGGGGTGCTGCGGTATCGGACACACCCGCTGGGCCACCCACGGCGAGCCCAGTGAGAATAACGCTCACCCTCACTGCAGCGATGACGGCAATGTGGTGGGTGTACATAACGGCATCATTGAGAATTATCAGGAGTTAAAGGAAAAGCTTCTGCACAACGGCTATCGGTTTTATTCCGATACGGATACCGAGGTGGCGGTGAAGCTGATTGATTACTATTATAAGAAATATCTGGGCACGCCGGTGGACGCCATCAACCATGCCATGGTGCGTATCCGCGGCTCCTACGCCATGGCGATTATGTTTAAGGCGTATCCGGGAGAAATTTTTGCGGCCAGGAAGGACTGCCCCATGATTTTGGGCGCGGCGGACGGTGAGTGCTACCTGGCCTCCGATGTGCCGGCGATTCTGAAGTATACAAGAAATGTATATTATATTGGCAATATGGAGATCGGCCGCTTAAAGGACGGCAGGATCACCTTCTACAATCTGGACGGCGACGAGATTGAGAAGGAAATGGTGGAGATCCTCTGGGATGCAGAGTCTGCGGAGAAAGCGGGCTACGAGCATTTCATGATGAAAGAAATCCATGAGCAGCCCAAAGCGGTCACAGATACGCTGAATTCGGTTCTGAAAAACGGAAAGCTGGATTTTAATGAAATCGGGCTGACGGATGAGGAGCTGAGGGAAATCTCTCATATTTGTATTGTGGCCTGCGGGTCAGCCTATCACGTGGGGATGGTGTCGCAGTATGTGACCGAGGATCTGGCAAAGATTCCCGTGCGTGTGGAGCTGGCAAGTGAATTCAGATATCGCAGTCTTTTACTGGATCCCAAAGAGCTGGTGATCATCATCAGCCAGTCCGGGGAGACGGCGGATTCTCTGGCAGCGCTCAGAGAGGCCAAAAAGCAGGGCATCAAAACCCTTACCGTGGTCAATGTGGTGGGCAGCTCCATCGCCAGAGAGTCGGATTATGTATTTTATACCATGGCGGGGCCGGAGATCGCGGTTGCCACTACCAAGGCCTACAGCGCCCAGCTGATTGCCATGTACTGTTTTGCGGCGCAGTTGGGAAGAGCCAGGGGACAGATTTCAGAGGAATACTATGACCAGCTGATCAGGGAAATGACGTTGCTTCCGGATAAGATCAATAAGGTCCTGGAGGAGAAGGGAAGGCTTCAGTGGTTCGCGGCCAAACAGGCCAACGCCAGGGATGTGTTTTTCATTGGAAGAGGAATCGACTACGCTATCAGTCTGGAGGGCAGCTTAAAGCTCAAGGAGATCAGCTACATTCATTCGGAATCTTATGCGGCCGGGGAGTTAAAGCACGGCACCATCAGCCTGATCGAGGACGGGACACTGGTCATCAGCATTCTGACCCAGAGCGGCCTGTATGAAAAGACGGTCAGCAATATGGTGGAATGCAAGAGCCGCGGCGCCCAGCTTTTCGGGCTGACCAGCTACGGCAATTATAATATCGAGGATACGGCGGATTTTGTGACCTATGTGCCGAAGACAGATGAGCATTTTGCGGCCAGTCTGGCGGTGGTGCCGCTGCAGCTGCTGGC
>JAJPYH010000175.1 GCA_021205045.1 Lachnospiraceae bacterium
TCCTTACGGTCAGTCTTGTTACCCTTCTGAGGCTTGGTGTATTTCGGATGGGCAAAGGTAAAGGGCGATGGTCAGGGTTCCGCCGGAGGATAAGAGCTTTCCGGGCAGATCGGTGATACTGTTTATGAGGGAATTATCGCTGCCGCCGGTGAACAGAAGAGCCGCGCTTTCTCCCACAATTCTACCGATGGCCAGTATCACGCCGGTGACAATTCCGGGCATGGCCGAGGGAAGCAGCACTGTGCGGATCATGTACCATTTGGTGGCGCCCATGCCCAGTGTGCCGGTCCGGTAAGAGGAAGGCACCGTCTTTAAAGCCTCCTGGGTGTTTCTGGTGATCAGCGGCAGCACCATGATGGTCAGCGTCAGAGAACCGGTCAGAATGCAGTATCCCCAGATGGAGCCGAACAGCATATAGCCGAACAGACCGTAGATGATGGAAGGAATACCGGACAGGGTTTCTGTAGTAAACTCTACAATTTTGGTAAATCTGCCCTCTTTGGCGTATTCATTCAGATAAATAGCGCTTCCTACCCCAACCGGTGTGGCAATCACCAGGGTAAGCGCCACCACCAGAAGCGTGTTGATAATATTGCCGGCTATGCCCACCGTGCCTTTCCGGAAACTGGGGGCGGTGGTCAGGAAGGTCCAGTTGACCACGCCGATGCCGCGGTAAGCCACATACAGGATAATGCCCGCAATCAGCGCCACCGCGAAGAAGGCGCATATGTAAATCAGAGCAAGTAAAATCGTATCCCCGATCCTGGGCTTTTTTCCGAGAACTGATAAAGCCGGAGCACTTTGATTCTCTTCGTTATTATGCATGATCCTCCTCCTTCTTTTTCAGTCCCCTGGTCAGCGCCACATTGATAATCATGATGAAAATAAACAGCACCAGACCGATGGTAAAGAGTACCTGTCTGTGGGTTCCGGATGCATATCCCATCTCACTGACAATAGCTGTGGTCAGGAATCGCACGGAATTGAAGGGCAGAGGCACATTGACGGAGGATCCGCTGACCAGAGTGATGGCCATGGCCTCGCCGATGGCTCTTCCCACGCCCAGCACAATGGCAGAGATGATGCCGGAATGGGCCGCCGGAATGGTGACCTTGAAAATGGTCTGCACCGGGCTTGCTCCCAGAGCCAGAGAGGCGCTCCGCAGTTCCATGGGAACCGCCTTCAGGGAGGAAGTGCTGACGTTGATCACTGTGGGCAAAATCATGATCGCCAGCACAATCACCGCCGAAATCAGGTTGGCACCGCCGGTATACTGGTGCGTGGTGCTGCCGGCAAACACAAAGCGTTCCAGCTTATACATCAGCGGTTTCAGCAGGTAAATTCCCAGCAGGCCATAAACTACGGAAGGGATGCCGGCCAGAAGCTCCACCGCCGGCTGCACCACTTTCACCAGGTTTTTATGCGCCACCTCGGCGATAAAAACCGCAGTCAGAAGTCCCACAGGAACGCCCAGCAGGATCGCCAGGCTTGTTCCCACGATAGATGTCAGAATAACTAACAGGATGCCGTACTTTGGCTCCGCCGCCGTGGGCGCCCATTCCGTGGAAAACAAAATTTCCTTAATGCCCACAGTAAACAGCGCGGGAAGTCCGTTTCTGATCATATAGATGCAGATGGCCGCAACGGCCACAATGGCCACGGCCGCGCAGACCGTAAAGATAATCTGTGCCGCGACCTCGGCCATTGCCCTGTCTTTTCTACTTCCGTTGATTGAACCGTTTCCTGTCTCTTTGTCTCGTGTTTTCATGTTTTTCATTGCAGGATGTCCGCTCATTATTTTTAATCCTTTTGATGCAGCTGCGGGCGGGCGAACCCGTCCGCAGGATGTCTGGTTTTTGCCAGTTTCCTTGTTGGTTTATTCCGTTGACTCAGCCACAGACCATTTCTGTCAGCTATGATCTGTCTGTTTTTGCTTCATCGCCTCAGTCTACGGAAATCAGGCCGACTTCCTGAGCAACTGTCTTGCCCTCATCGCTGTACACAAACTCAAACCATGCCTGAACCGCGTCGCTCTGCTCGGAGATCTCGCCATTGGTGGCCATCACGAAGGGGCTGCACAGGAAGTACTCTCGCGCTACAATGTTCTCCTCGGTGGCTTCCACACCATCCAGCTTCACCGCGATCACGGTGTCATTGATGCTGTCCAGAGAAGCGTATCCGATGGCGCCCTCGGTTGCCGCTACCGTTGCGATCACCGCGCCGGTGGAGTCAAGCTCAGAAGCGTATGCACAGGCATCCTCAATGCCCAGCAGCTCCTCGAAGGCTCCTCTGGTGCCGCTGCCCGCCTCACGGCCGATGACAACGATGGGAGTGTCGCTGCCGCCAAGCTCGGACCAGTTGGTAATCTCACCGGTGTAGATGGAAATCAGCTCCTCCTGCGTCAGGTCATCCACCGTGTTGGCCGGATTCACTACCACCGCGATACCGTCGATGGCTACGATGTTCTCCACCGCACCGCTCTCCACCTCAGCGTCCTTCAGATTCCTGGACGAATTGCCGATGTCTACGGAACCGGCAATCACCTGCTCAATACCCGCACCGGAACCAACATACTCCGCAGTTACCGTGATGTTCGGGTTGATTTCCGCATAGGTTTCAATCAAAGCGCTGACATATTTCTCCATGGATGTGGAACCGGACATGGACATCTTGCCGCTAACTAAAGCTGTGTCCTCGCTGGCACTCGCTTCCTCAGTGCTCTCCGTCTCTGCCACAGTTTCGCTGGATGAACTGCTCTCAGAGCCGGAGCTTGTGGAGCTCGTGCTGCTGGAACTGGATCCGCAGGCCGCCATGGACATTGTCATTGCCATTACAGTTGCAAGCGCAACTACTTTTTTGAATTTCATTTTTCCTCCTTTGACCCCGCACACATAGCAGACTTCCACTGCGCTTTTCATGCACTCTGTGCCCCGTCATGCAGCGCAGACTGCTGAGGTCGATCATTTCATTTATGTATTCTCTTTCCGTGTACGAGTGCATTTTACTACGCGAAGCGTTTTACAAACTATCCTGGGAAGGTAAAATGAAAATGGGGAAATGTAAAATGGAGGTAAGAAAAAAGCAGAGAAATCATTCCGATTCTCTGCTTCATCGTATTAAACGGGTATGTCCTCTACCGCGGCTCTCACCGCTTCTCCTCCAGCTCCCTCAGAATCCTGCTTGTCAGCACAAACGCCAGGATAAACGCGAAGATATCCGAAAGGGGCTGGGCAAGCTGCAGTCCCGTCAGCCCCAGTACACGAGGAAGGATGGCCAGCACGGGGATCAGGAAGAGCCCCTGTCTGGCACAGGAGATAATGGAGGCGCGGACGCCGTAGCCGATGGACTGGGTAAACATATTTCAAATGGTATAATAGCCCCACAGCGGCATGGTGAGCAGCTGGGCCCGGAGGGCGAAGGTGCCGATGGCGATCACTTCCGCGTCATCTTTTCTGAAAAGAGCGATGATATTTCCGGACAGCATCATGGAGATGCCGCACAGGACGATCAGCGCGATGGTCATGACCTTCACGCCAAACCAGAAGGACCGTTTGACCCGGTCAATTTTTCCGGTGCCGAAATTGAAGGCGCAGACCGGCTGGAAGCCCTGGCCGAAGCCCACCACCGCGGAATTGATGAACATGGTATAACGGGATACAATGGACATGGCCGCCACCGCCGCGTCCCCGTAATCCCCGGCGATGGAATTGAGCATCACGGAGGAAACACTGGCGATGCCCTGTCTAGCAAGGGAGGGCGCGCCCGTGTACAGAATCCGGCCATACATCCTGAGAGTCG
>JAJPYH010000190.1 GCA_021205045.1 Lachnospiraceae bacterium
GTATAGCACAAAAGCCATTATTTGGCCAGTTATTTATTTTATGTTATACTAGCCTTGGGCGGCAGAAAAGCATGAATCCTGTCCGGATTATCCTCCTTGATCTCCAGCGCATCCTCCATGGTCGGCAAAATCTGATAGTAGAATTCCGACATATTATTGCGGCCGATCTGCATGGAAAAAAACCGTCCTCATCCGCCATGGATACCAGACTTCCGATCTTTTCCCTGAAATCTGCGTCAGAACGGCACAACTTATCTCCGTCGACATAATAAGCGCAGTCCATGCCAAAGGATAACTCCGGCAGCCTTCCGCTCACCTGGATTCCATGGAACGGATAAGAAAACGAGACGGACGCCGCTGACGATGAGGCAGATCCTGACAGCCCCTGACTTCGCGTCCTCTGCGCCTGCGAAGCCCTGCCCCCGATTCCCTTCAGCTCTGAAATATTGATCGGGATGCGGGGATTGCCCTCTCCCTGGCGCAGCCTGGTTTTCACCACAGGCTGAGCGTCCCGGTCCTCATACTCCACACCCTCCTCATCGATCTCATTATAAAATTCATCCAGCCGCCAGCCGAACAGATTTAAGGAGCCTCCCACACGCGCCGATCTGGGATAATAATAACGGCTGAGAACAACATCCTCCATTCTCTGGCCGAATTCCTCTTCCTCCTGCACAATTCTTTCAATGAAGCGAAGCCATTTCTGACTTTCCTGGGTAAAATTACTCCGGCGATGATTGATCTGCGTGTTTGACCCGTAGGTGGCCGTAGCGCAGTTGCGCACATTTATGCAGAATTCATCCAGCTGTCTGATCACAAACAGCCGTCCCGTTCCCACCTTAAAGGAAGCCGTCAGCGTGCCGTCCTTCTTGATAAGCCTGGGCTTTAAAGTCAGACTCTCCTCCTTCCAGGTTTTGTCCGCCACCAGAATGTTGGAACGCCGGCGCCGGTTGGCCGCCATCAGACGTCCCGCGTTTCTGTCCGTAGCGTCTCCAATATTGTGGCTCCTGAGATAATCCCTCACCCAGTAAAGAAGAGCCGCCGTATATTCACACTCCGCCGTTTCTTCTTCATACCAGCTATACCAGCTCTTTTTTTCCATGCACTCGGGACAGCGGCACTCCCTGTTCACCACATGATCCCTGCTAAAAACAACCGATGTTGCAAACTCTGACCGTCCGGCTTTCACATGCCATATAGCCTGTCCCAGCGGTTCGTTGCTGGAGCTGGATTCGTCAAACCCTGTGGAAAGCTCCACACTGTCCACTTTTCCCTTCAGATACAGCTCTCTGCCCTTTCCAAGGGAGGCCTCCGGCAAAGAAACGGATTTACAGATCTGTTCTCCGTCAAAATACAGATAATTTTCCAGATCCGCAATACTTCCATGGCCGATTTGGGCATCAGAATCACCGGCTGCCGCCTCCACCAGAGGCTGGTAGCCCTTCTGTGCAAGCCTGAGCTTATCCGCTTCCGCCTTTTTGAGTGCTTCTTCAGCCCGGCGGGCTGCCTCAGCCAGCCTTTTCTCCTCAGCTTTCCTGGCTGCCTCAGCCCTGGCCTTCTTCTCTGCGGCTGTTTCCTTCTTTCCCTGTGTGCGTCCCGCGACCCGGCGTGACTGGTTCATCAGCATTTCCTCCTGTGTACGGCACTTTTATCTTTATTCCCTGTCAAAAAACTCCAGAATATCCTCGTACACCTTCTGGTTGTTCTTTTCATTTAAAATC
Organism: Lachnospiraceae bacterium; assembly: GCA_021205045.1. Taxonomy (GTDB): domain Bacteria; phylum Bacillota; class Clostridia; order Lachnospirales; family Lachnospiraceae; genus RGIG6307. Next base: position 1,722 of record JAJPYH010000190.1, read on the forward strand.
TCATGGCGCATACCGCTGTATAACCGGCCCTCCACCTTCGTGTAGCCCCGCTCCACCAGAAAGCTCTTCAATCCCATGAAGCTTCTCTTGGACTGAATCATCGGATCCTCCAGTCCGGCCGCCAGCAGAATGGGCAGCTGCTTATTGGTCACATGCCAGCCTTTTTTGGAGAAGACCTCCTTCAACATATGAAACAGAGCGTCATAAGCGTCCAGCGTAAATACAAAACCGCACAGCGGATCCTCATTGTAGGCCTTCACATTGTCCTCGTTGACGGAAAGCCAGGCGTTAGGCACATCATAGCCCTTATTGTATGCGCCGAAGACCAGATTATTTAAGCTTTCCACTCTGGCCTGGGGGCCTTCTTTTTTCTTCAATATTGTGGTTGCCGCCACTGCGGCGCCGATCACCGGATTGTTGGTGGGCGGGCCGGAAAGCACCAGCCTGTCAATCAGATTGTCATGATTTTTCAGATACAGACGGCAGGCCAGAGTCCCCATACTGTGCCCGAACAGGTAGAGTTTCGAATTCGGGTACTTGGTCTTCAGATACAGGGAAATCTGGAACAGATCCTGGGCCAGCGCATCGTAAGGCTGCTCGTTAAAATATCCGTAAGCATTGGGATAAGCCAGACTCATGCCGTGGCCCCTGTGGTCGTGAATTGCCGCCACATAGCCGTTGGCCGCCAGATACCTCATAAAATCATAGTAGCGTTCCTTGTGCTCACACATACCGTGGGTCAGCTGAATGACAGCCTTCGGCTCTCCCTCAGGCTCCATGATGGCACCGCTTAAGGGCACATTGTCCAGCTTCGATGTGACGATAAAGTTCTTCATTCTTTTTCATTCCTCTCTGAAACATCTTCTGACGTCAGAGGCAAAGCCATTGCCCCTGCTTCTTTCCCAGTTCCTTACTTCATCTGTTAAAAACATATCTGTCCAGCCTGTCAAAGGCGTCCTGCAGCATGGAGAAAGGTACCGCCAGATTCATGCGGATGGTATCCGGCTTTTGAAACGGTCTGCCGTCCTGCCAGATCACCCCCACCCGGATGCCTTCCTTCAACAGCTCCTCCACGCTCATATCATGCTCCCGGCACCACTCTCCGCAGTCCAGATAAAGCATGTAGGTTCCCTGGGGCTTCGAGAGCTTCACTCCATGGAACTTTGCCGTGATACAATCGTATGCATAATTCACATTTTCCGTCAGCACCTGGCAGAGTTCATCCACCCACTCCTGTCCTTCCTTTCCGTAGGCACCCATCAGGGCGTACATGGACAGCACGTTCATCGCGTTATAATGGCTGAGCTGAGACTGCTTCACCACCCGGTCTCTGAGATAGGAATTGTAAATAATATGGTAGGAACCGATCAGTCCCGCCAGATTAAAAGGCTTGGAAGGCGCATAAATGGCGATGGTGCGCTCTCTCGCGTCCCCGGACACGCTCTGGGTGGGAATATGGGTATGCCCCGTCAAAATCAGGTCGGACCAGATCTCATCGGAGACCACCACACAGTCATTGGCCCGGTAAACCTCCATGGCCTTCTCAATCTCCTCCCTCTCCCAGACCCGGCCGGTGGGATTGTGGGGCGAACAGAAAATGCAGAAATGGATATGGTTCTCTCTGATCCTTCTGTCCATATCCTCGTAATCCATGCGGTAGATGCCCTGCTCATCAGGCTTCAGAGGGCTCAGAATCATCTTTCGCCCATTATCCTCCATCACGTGAGTAAAGCCGATATAGGTCGGAGAATGTAATAAAACCGCCTCCCCGGGCGCGGTAAAGGCCTGCAGGGCAGAGGCAAGACAGCCCAGCACTCCGTTTTCATAGCCAATGGCCTCCTTTGTCAGCCCCTCCACCCCATGGCGGCTTTTCTGCCAGTCAATGATGGCGTCATAATATTCCTGTCTGGTATCATAATATCCAAATGCCGGATGCTTTGTCCTCTCAATGATCGCCTCCTGTATGGTGGGTACTGTGGCAAAATTCATATCCGCCACCCACATGGGGATCTAGTACATCGAATAATAATTAACTGGCTATACCTTCATTTGATTTTATGCCA
>JAJPYH010000084.1 GCA_021205045.1 Lachnospiraceae bacterium
CTGGCTTACTGCTGATCTGATCGAACGACCCTTTTGCTGACTAACACCAAAAGAAAAGTACTCAGTGAAGGCCGTTCATGAAAGGAGCGCAGTTTCATTGGGTATTTTTACGTTCGGAAGGGATAAAGGATTTCTGAAAAAATCCTGCGGGAACTATAAAAAAGAGTTGACAGAATCGAACAAATGTTTTATTCTGTGATAAAAGAACATTTGTTCGGCGTAAGGAGAACAGGATATGGACAAGACTGATAAGCAGAGAGCGCTGGAGGCGGCGCTGGGACAGATTGAGAAGCAGTACGGCAAGGGCGCGGTGATGAAGCTGGGGGATCCGGCAGTGCAGATGAATGTGGAGACGGTGCCGACCGGAGCTTTGAGCCTGGATATTGCCCTGGGACTCGGGGGCGTGCCGAAGGGCCGTATCATAGAGATATATGGACCAGAGTCCTCCGGTAAGACTACTGTGACTCTGCACATGATTGCGGAAGTGCAGAAGAGAGGCGGCATTGCGGGCTTTATTGACGCGGAGCACGCCCTGGATCCGACCTATGCCAGGGCAATCGGCGTGGATATTGATAATCTGTACATATCTCAGCCGGACAACGGGGAGCAGGCCCTGGAGATCGCTGAGACCATGGTTCGATCCGGAGCGGTGGACATTATTGTCATTGACTCTGTGGCGGCGCTGGTGCCAAAGGCGGAGATTGACGGCGATATGGGAGACAGTCATATGGGACTGCAGGCGAGACTGATGTCGCAGGCGCTGCGTAAGCTGACTGCGGTTGTCAGCAAGACCAACTGTATTGTGATCTTTATCAATCAGCTGCGTGAAAAGATTGGCGTGATGTTCGGCAATCCGGAGACCACCACCGGCGGCCGTGCGCTGAAGTTTTATGCTTCTGTCCGTCTGGATATCAGGAGAATTGCCTCCATCAAGCAGAATGGCGCGGACGTGGGCAACCGCACCCGCATCAAGGTGGTGAAGAATAAGGTGGCGCCGCCCTTCAAGGAGGCGGAATTCGACATTATGTTTGGAGAGGGCATCTCCACTGTGGGAGACGTACTTGATCTTGCCGCGGATATCAATGTGATCAACAAATCCGGAGCCTGGTACTCCTACCAGGGCAACAAGATCGGCCAGGGCAGAGAGAATACCAAGGCATATCTGCAGGAGAATCCGCAGATTCTGGCGGAGGTGGATGCCAAAGTCAGAGAATACTATGGTCTGCCTGCCGCGCCTGCCATCCCTGCCGCGGAAGGGGCAAAAGATCCCAAAGGCTCAAAAGAACCCAAAGAGTCTAAGGAATCATGATCGTCACACAGATTAAGGAACTCAATGAGAAAAAGGTGCTTGTCACTGTAGACGGGCACCTTGCTTTTCCGTTGTATAAAGGGGAACTGCGCCGATATGGGCTGAGAGAAGAGGATGAAATTAAATCGGCTCTCTGGACTGAGCTGTGGGACGGCGTCCTTGTAAAGCGCAGCCGTCTGCGCGCCATGAACCTCTTACAGAAGAAAAGCTACACTAAGGCAGAGCTGGAGCGAAAGCTCAGGGACAATGACTATCCTCAGGAGCTGGTGAGTCAGGCTCTGGATTATGTGATGAAATTTCACTATGTGGATGATCTCAGATATGCGCAGGATTATATCCGTTATCATAGTGAGAACCGCAGCAGACAGCGAATCCGCCATGACCTGCTGGCAAAAGGAATTTCCACAGAGATTTTTGAGCAGGCCTGGGAGGATTTTCGCGGGGATTATGAGGAATGGAACGAAAGGGAGCAAATCCTGAGACTTTTACGCAAAAGGCACTATGATCCTGAGCTGGCAGATGAGAAGGAAAAGGCGAAGACCATGGCCTTTCTGTACCGGAAGGGCTATGGTATGGATGCTATTTCCTCAGCGTTTTCTCATCTTTTATCATCAGAAAGATCACCGGCATCCACAGGGGAATATTGAACAGGAAGAACCGGTAATCTCTGCCTGTCAACAGCAGCATTGTCCCATAATTGTAGCAAAAGAACGGCAGAATGTGCAGGAAGGAAGTTCTTTTGCTGGCAAAGAGAACCGCCCCCACAATCAGCATTGCCAGCATCTGAAGGCCATAAGCGCCAAACAGGGAACCCAGGATTCCGGAACCGTAGGATACCTTCCATTGCATGACAAGGCGGGAAAGTGCCTCGGAAGCAGCCGTTGTGACCATATAATAGTTTTTGGGGGTGTCCGAAATATTAAAGGACCAGACAAAATTGGTCAGCTTTGTGATGGCGGCGATAGACTCCCGCGGGGCGTATCTAAAGCACTGGATGGTATAATTTAAAACCTCCGAATAGGAAAGCGCGTCAAGCGGATCCCAGTCCATACCATCGAGAAACTTGATAGAGTTAAAGCCTGCGTCTGCGGCAAATAAATCAATCATATCCTGCGGAAGCAGCTCCTGCAGGACCAGCCGGGTTTCTTCGGGGAGCGCACTGGCGTTGGACTGCAGAACGTTTGACCAGATGGAGAGGGGAAGGCCTATTGTTTCGATAGTGCGATAGGTGGGATCTTCCACATCGCAGAGGGTGTAGATGCCTTTGATGCCAAGAGAAAGCACCAGCATCAGAAGGATTGCCGTTAATTTCTTTTTCATACCGTTGGCGTCATTTTTCAGATCGTAGAATAGTGCAATCAGTGCTAACGGAGCTACAAAGAGGATGGCATTATGCCTCATATAGCAGCACAGAACAGCAAAAAGGGAGAACAGATAGAGATTTCGTCGCTTTTCCAGCCATGCACCCTTTGAGCAGATAATCTGGATGTAGTAGGCCATGAGGACGATGGCAAAGATCATCATAGCCACATCCTTTGTAGGATAAATCATCCAGGCTGTCAGGAAGGGATTGATCCAGACATAGACAGAAAGTCCCAGGATGAAGAATTTGCTGCCCCCGTTCTGAAAAAGCACATAGATCAGATAGGCAAAGGCCAGGCTGAAGTACAGCAGCTGCAAAATCACAATTGCGTCAGCACTCCCTGTCAGCCGGACAGGTATGATAAAGAAAAGCAGGGTATGCAGGAAGGGATGCCAGTTGTTTAACGGATAATTTCCCAGCGCCTGCGAGTATTGGTTCAGAATATCACTTCCGGAGGAATAGATATCTTCTGTATATTCTCCCCAAAAGTGAAGCATCATGAACAGGAATGTGGCAACGAAAATGCATGCCACTCCGATCAGAGTGTTCCTGGGACTGGCAGACACAGTTTTATTTATTCTGACCTGTGACAGTCTTTTGAATGCATGGAAGAGAAGAACCGTCACACACAGGCTGAGAAGGCCGCTGACGGCAATGGACAGAAAGTTGGTGGTGTAGGATGCAGGAAAATCCTGAAGCACCAGCAATACCCACAGATAGATAAATAAAACCCAAAAAGCGATGGCTTTTTCCCAGCTTCGATTTGTCAGAAATTTTTTAATCATGATATATCTCCCGGTTCTCTGGATCAGTTGCTGATGCAGCCCTCAAAGCGATAGCGAACGGCTTCGTATCGCTTGGCATCGCGCTGATCGCGGGCTGCGCAGACAGCCATTTCCTGCGCGATGGTGTGCATCATTTATACAGTGAACGACAATTTTTTTCGCTCATTATATATTACTGGCGGACAGGTGATTTTGTCAAGATGAAGAGTTACTGTGAACAGCAACAATAAAGATGATTTGAGTAAAATCTATTACTGTCAAGCATTTTTGAAAATGTCCCGAAAAATCTTTAACAT
>JAJPYH010000052.1 GCA_021205045.1 Lachnospiraceae bacterium
AGTCGGGGCTAATGTTAAAGATTTTTCGGGACATTTTCAAAAATGCTTGACAGCTTTTTCTCAAAGAAATAAATCAAAGAATATTAAAGTTTTGTGAAACTTTCATGCAGTTCTTTATCGGAAATGATTGTCTGCGGTCCAAAGAAGCCACAAATTTCCAGCATAAATCTTTTTTGCCTTCACATACTATTGCCAGGATAAGAGACACAGAACCGAAGACTTCAGATGTAAAAAACGTCTCAGAAATTTCATTTTCTCAGACAAAAAAAAGGAAGGATAGGGACTGCATGCCTTATCCTTCACAATAGATATCATAAGACACGGAGGTGAAAACTATGGCAAGTTCAAGCAAGACCAACCAGATGGAAGTGCCCGAGGCCAAGGCCGCGATGGACAAGTTCAAGACTGAGGTTGCAGGCGAGCTGGGCGTCAACCTGAAAGAAGGTTACAATGGCGATCTGACTTCCAAGGAAGCCGGTTCCATCGGCGGCGAGATGGTTCGCCGCATGATCAAGGCGCAGGAAGAGACCATGAGCAACCAGTAAAGAACCGCCCGAAACCAGCTGCACGGAATGCGCAGATGATTTCAGCAGTCCGCCAGGCCGCCGTTCTCAAATACAAAAAAGAACGGAATGCGCAGCTGACGGACGGCAGGTTTCCAGCCAGTCGGCGAGAAGAACGAAGACGTAGATAAGAGACAAAGCGGGAGGGCTTCTTTGGCCCTCCCGTGAATTTTTTAAGGCTACATTTCAGAACCGTCTCACCCCTCTGCCGCCCCGATCCGGCGAAACAACACCGACAACAGCCTCAGCTTTCATGCCTCACCCTGCTGCCGCCCCGATCTGACTCAGCTGCTCCTCGTCCAGCAGCGCGATAATTTCCCTGAGACTGTAAAAAACAACTTCCTCCCGGCTGACAGCCTGCCCGGAAGGATAAACCTCCTCCAGCGCCTGAGCGTACTCCTCCTCACTCATCTCCTCTCCATCCCAGAAATAACTGTAGTCATCCTCACTTATGCCGCTCCACTCCATCCGGCTGTCCGCCGCTTTCACCCAAAGGCCCCAATAGCCCGTGGCCGTCAGCGTCATCTGCCCGTCCAGGACGCTGTAGAGCTGATCCGTGTAAAGCCCCTGAGAGCCCCCGGAACTGAGAAGCAGATTCTCATAGGGAATATAGGTAAAATCCTGGTTACAGACAGTAGAGGATACTGTGCCCTCAGCATAGTGCAGAATCCCGGCCTCTGACCAGATACTCACAACCAGCTCCGGCACCCGGTCATCATCCAGGTAAATCAGCCCATAGCCCAGGGACAGTGGATCGTCCATATTTTCCAGAATATATTCTGTGTATGCCTCCGCCCATTCTGTCGTCAGAACGCTCTTCTCCACACGGATTTCGTCCACAATTTCCAGCCCGTAAGGCTTGCTCTCATTGGCCCTGACGCCAAAGCTCAGCTGAATCTCTCCCCCTGAAATCGTGCCCGCGGAAGCCGTCGCGGTGATCACATACTCCCCGGAAGAGAGCACCTCCGAATAGATCCGGATGCTGTCCTCATCCACCTCCCCCACAAAGCCGTCCGCCATGACCCGGTACAGCCTGCCGTCCGCCTCCTCATAAAGATAAGCATAATCATAAGCGAACTGATTTGCCACATAGGAATCCGCGTAAATCCGGGCGGCCAGCTCCTCATAGTCGCTCCAGGAGTCATACCCGGCCTTCGCCAGCTGAAAATAGGTATTACCATCCACAGTAATGGAGGTATTACTGTTCAGATCAGAGTTGTCTGAAATCAGAAGCTGCTCCAGCAGCCCGGTGCGCTCCTCCAGAAGAGCCGCCGCCTGTTCATAAACCTGCGGATATTCCCATTTGCTCAAAAGAGTACCCGAGGACTGGTTGCTCTTAGCCTGTGCCGCATCCGCCTGATCATGAGCGCTGATCTCCCCAAATTCCATGGAAATACTGCCGTCCTCATTTTCCTCCGGAATCAGCTCCATGACCATCAGGGGCATGTCCTCATACTGAACCGTCACCTGGCCATCCGCCACATAACCCACGGGGACAGAAAGGTAAATCATATCCCCCAGGGATATTTCATAAATATCACCCCAGGCCACCGCCGTCACATCGGTTTCCTCCGGCAGGGTGACCGAGCCGAATGTCTCATCCGCCTCCACGTCATATAAGGTCAGAAGTCCGGTGTCCTGGTCATACTGATAGTCGATCTTTTCGTTGGGAAGGGCACCGTAAAGCTCTGTCTGCCAGAAGCCCCATTCCGTGGAAAACCACTGTCCGTCGTCCTCCTGCCGCAAAACATGCAGCTGGGGCTGACTGACGCCGGTTCCGGTCAGCGCCGTGCAGGAGATCAGAAGCCATTGCCTGTCCTCATTCCAGAATAAAGAAGGAAGCTCTCCCCGGGAGGAGGTGTATTCCCATTCAAAATAATAGAATTCCCCCTCAATCTCCAGCGCCACGGCCATGGAATAGTCCTCGCTCTCGCAGCCGTACATCCGGATTCCCTGCTTCTCCAGTTCTCCGATGCATTGGATACGCCAGTCAAAAGCGTAGTCCGTATCGGACTTTAATACCTCCAGGCTTCGCAGAATTTCCTTGTCCGCGTTCTGCAGCCGGGTCAGAGCGTCCACACTGGTATCGTCCTCCCCATATTCCACACTGATCCCCGTGTAAATCCTGGTCTCTTCCTCCTCAACATAATAGGTGATCGTCACCCGGTCTCCCACATCAAAGATCACCGCGTCCTGGTCATCCGCCGCGGATACCGCGTAATATTCGTCCGTTCCCAGCGCAAAGTAAAAAATGGTATTCCCGTCCACCACCACAGAACGGATCTCGGTGATCGTCCCCGTGATAGTGTCTGTCCCGGCAATGTCCACCGCATCAATGGGATCCGTGACCTTCACGCCGTTTTCCACTAAAAGCGCCTCATAGTTGGCCTGGCACTCTGCCACCGAGCTGCCGGTGGCGGTGATCTGATAATCCTTCACGTTGACCATGGCGTACATTTTGACTAACTGCGCGGAATCCTTCAGCGACATAAAATAAGTAGGCTCATCTGAAATATTCAGCAATATCGGGAACGTGGCCTCGTACCCCAGATGCTGCACCGCGCCCTCGGCGGAGGACATGGCGGAATACTCCGTCGCGCCGGAGATGCTGTAATACCGGGCCTCCTTGGTCCGCTGATTCACCAGAATAAAGCCCACGTTGGATTCGTCATTTCCCGAGGAGGTCACGCCCGTGTAAAGATAAACATCGTCGTTCATGGCGATATAATTGTATCCGTCTGAAGTGGTGGTCACACCCTTCTGCCCCAGCCAGGAATTGACCCAGCCGTTGACCAGAGTGCCGTGATAATTGTACTGCTGCACCAGCTGATCCGCCGAGTAGACCCGGTCCACCCAGGTGGGCACCTCCTCATAATAGGTACTCTCGCCGGTAATGGCGTTCACCAAAACCGCTCCGTCCGTGTCCTCCCCGCCAAAGAGCCCGATGGTATGTACGGTGCGGGAGCAGACCCACCAGGGCGTCCCGTCCTCGTCGATCTCAAAATTTACATCTCCAAACATCATGGTCGGATAACGGAACCGCAGCAGGCGATACAGATTGCGCCCGAAATGCTCGCCGGTGGAATATTTCATCCCCTCATCCAGCTTCACCAGATCCGCCTCCTGAGTCACCATATTGACAATGATATAGCCCGGCAGCCCCTCCGATCGATTGTTGAACCACTTGATGATGTTGCCGTAAAGAAGTGGCGCCACACGCACCGGGTTATCCTGATAATTGATCTGCGAATATTCGTAATCCGAAACCTCGAACTGGGACACCAGATTGCTGTCGCTGCTGCTTAAGCTCCCCAGTGCCCGGCTCCCCAGCTGCACGCTGGAATCCTTGTCCAGCATGGGAATCCTGTCATAGGAGATCTCCGCCACCTCCTCACTGAAATCCCCTGTCTGCACATCCAGCAGATTGTAGTAGGCCTCCGCGTGAAAAATCTCAGAGGAATAAACCGCGCCGATCACTGCCACCAGAATCAGCCCGATCGTCAGAATAAACGCCGCTTTGCAGCGGTTAAATATCATCCTGCCCATAAAAAAGATCTGCCCATTGGCAAAGGCCTGTTTTCCTGAGGAAAGCATCGTGATCATGATATAAAAAAACAGCAGCATAAACAGGAAAAACCAGAAATCCGGCGCCTTGGGATTGATGGCGGGCAGCATGAGATAGAAATAAATGCCGCCGAAGACGGCTGTCAGCGCAAGACACAGAATCAGATGAAACAGATTTCCTTCTTTTACATTTTTCATACTCTTCCCCTCTCAAAATGCCTTGATCCCGCAAAACTCTTTACAATGAATCAAAAGCATCTTTTACAAATGATCAAAATCACAGGTAATCAAAAAGTTTCAACCCTTCCCTACGACTATATCAGATGATCGATTTACCCGTCAATCCGTTTTCTTCTTAAATACAGAACAATTGATCTCGGGATTTACTGTGAACAGTAACCACTCCAGACATTCTGTTTCAGATATGCGTGGCCATCAGCACCAGCTTTCCGGCGCTGTGTTCTTCAATGCAGGCCGCCACGTTTAGCCGGTTTTCTTCATCCAGGCCTGTAAAAGGCTCATCCAGAATGAGGATATCGGCAGGCAGCGCCAGAGCTCTGGCCAGGGCGACCCGTCGGCGCATGCCGCCGGAAAGCTCAGTACAGGGCTTTGTCCAGTCTTTCTCCGGCAGCAGTTCTTTTAAAAACTCCGCCGCTCTCGCTTTGCTGCCCGTCACCATGGAGACATTGGTCAGCGCATCATAACCCATACAGAGTCGATCCTCCTGAAAGAGCATGGTCAGGCTGCTGCCATGCAGATCAATTTGTCCTGCGTCCTGCGGCTCCAGACCCGCAATCATGCGAAAAAGAGTAGTCTTCCCGCCGCCCGAGGGCCAGGTAAAGCGGACTGTCTCATCCAGACCATACGACGCGGAGAAATCTCTGAGGACTTCGTTGGCTCCGTATGACTTGAATATATGTTTTAATGTTAAAATACTATTCTGAACATCTTCTGATTTATGTTCATTCCCGATGTCAGTGAGTTCATCATAATCTGTATTTCCCTGTATTATCTGCTCTTCCGTTCGCTGCGGACTTTCTGCGACCTCAGCCTCTCCGGGCTTCATTACCGGCGCGGATGAAACTATCGAATATCCGTCAGCTTTTCCCGCTGATAACTGTCCGCTCTTATTCAGTTTTGCTGTCCTACAGGGCGGCTCCCAGGCATTGAACCTCTCCCACAGCTTCAGCAACAGCTTTTCACACAGAATACTGATCAGGATAATCACCGCGCTCCAGGCCAGAATCCCGGCTGTATCCAGGGTGATCTTGGCCATATAAAGCCCCTCGCCGATGGAAAAGTCCGGGGTTCCGATGACCTCCGCCGCCACGCCGGATTTCCAGCTCATGCCCACCGCGATGCGAAGACTGGCGGTGAGGAAGGGCTCCAGAGCCGGCCGGTAAATATAAAAGCACTGATTGAAAAAAGGCACCCGCAGCACCTTCGCCATCTCCAGCAGCTCCTTGTCCGCACTTTTCAGTCCCTGTAAGGTACTGATGTAAATCTGAGGCAGCACCACGCAGAAGCTGATAGCCACCGCCAGCACATGGGAGTGCCATCAGATCAGAAAGAGCACCACAAAGGACGCCACCGGCACCGCCTTGATCAGCGTCATAAAGGGACTGAAAATTTCCTCCAGAATCTGAAACCTGGCGCTGAGCACCGCCAGCACAAAGCCCGCCAGAAACCCCATCAGAAAGCCCGCTCCAATGCGCAAAAAGGAAAACCATACGGTTTTCCAGAATGCGAAGGTGACAATCCTTTCCGCCAGGGCGGCCAGCGTGGTCACCGGCCCCACCAGCAGAATCTGATTGTCCACCCACAGGCTTAAGAACTGCCAGAGAACCAGCCAGCCCAGGATGATGATTAATTTTCTGATCACTTTTTTTACGGAATCAGGCATAGATCATGTCTCTCTTACAGGAATATGGAACACATGCTCGTAAGCATGTCCATTTGTCTTTTTGTTAATAACGGATCGTAATCCGTTACAGATATCACTGTTACAGGATCACGATCCGTCACGGGCTTTTCTCACACAATCACAAAACGCTGAAACTACTCAGCATCCGCAATATAATAGAAATCATCCCCGGGCAGCGCGCCGCCCACCATATCCGGGCTCTGGGAATAGAGCACCTCCAGATAGCCGGAGAGTTTCTCCTTCATCTCCTCGCCGTCGATGTATACGATATTGCACTCCGGGATGGCCTTCTCGGCAATAGCCGCGCTTCCCACAATTCCGGCCTCAGCCACCAGCTCAGCGGTATGCTCCACATCAGTCACCGCCTCCTCGGCGCTGGCCTTTCTCTCCGACATGAAATTGAACACGGCAACAGGATGCTCCTCCAGAAACTCTGTGCGCACGATGGTCACGCCGGTGACCAGGGCGTTGTCCGTGCCCTGCTGCTCCTGCAGGGTATTCCAGGCCTCATTGATATCTACCGCTACCCGCAGAGCCTCGTTCTGATTGCAGGCCACAGTCACGAAGGGCTGAGGAAGAAGGCCGATGGCCGTAGTATCCTCCGCCAGGATGGCCGCCACCTCAGAGGACTCGGACTTGTACTCCAGGGTGCAGTCGGTGATGCCGTATCCGGCCAGCAGATACTGCAGGGCGTAATCCGGCGTAGTTCCCTTGCTGGGCAGGTAGACCGTTCTGCCGCTGAGGTCCTCGATGCTGTTCACCGTCTCGTCGCCGGTCACAAGATAAAGCACGCTCAGAGTGTTGATATCCAGTACGGTAACGCCGCCCTCGGTTTTATTGTACAGGGTACTGGCCGCGTTGGCAGGGATCAGGATGATATCCAGCTCCTCCTTTACCAAAGCTGTAGTGATCTCATCGGCGGCGGTGGCGATGGTAAATTCATAATTGCCAACAGTATCTCCGTTCTCGGAATCTTCCATCAACTGCACCAGGCCCATGGTGGTAGGACCGGACAGAGAACCGATGCGGATCAGAGTATCGTCCGTCTGCATCGCTTCTACCATTTCCTCTGTTTCTTCGGACTCCGCTTCGGAAGCCTCCTGAGTCTCTTCATCTGTGGAATCTGACTCTTCATTTTCTGTCTCCGCTGTCTCATCCGCTGATGCCTCCGTCTCCACAGTCCCGCTCGCGGTATCCTGTGAGCTGCTGCCGCAGCCGCCAAACAGGCCGCAGGCCAGCGCCAGTCCGCACATCACTGCCAGTAATTTCTTTCTCATAATCTCCTCCAAAAATGTATTCTCGTCAAAAATAATCTGTCGTTCGCAACCAAATGCCTCCCGTACATGCAATTCTCAGACCAGACACCTCAGCTTCAGGAGATTTCGTCCGGAATTTGCATCTACGCAAAAGGTTTCGGCAGAGGTTAGACTGCCGAAACCATTTTACTATATTCCTGTTTCCATTGCTACATTAACTTCACATTTGCCTGTATTTTATTCGATACAATGCGGTCAGGGCTTCTTTCAGATTCTGCCTCCTGCGGGGCAGCCTCAGGAGCCAGGCAGAATATCTGCAGCAGCATATACTATTTCACAGCATTGCTCTGATTACTTCTGCGGCATCTCCCAGGCATGATGATCGGTATGCAGCAGCTGATGCGCCTTATGTCCGTTGGGCTCGCCCATGAAATTCTCATAAAGCTTCTGCACATCCACATTCTCGTGAGAGAAACGGACTGTCGAATTCTCGTCAAGGCTGCGGAGGGTGCCGCCGCGCACCACAGCCAGCTCCTCTCCGTCATGGATAGGCTGCCCGCCGCCGGCGCAGCCGCCCGGGCAGGCCATGATCTCCACGAAATCATAGTGCACATCGCCCCGCTTGAGCGCCTCGATGAGCTTGCGGGTGTTGACAAGTCCGCTGGTCACCGCCGTCCTGATCTCCAGATCCTTGATATGATATACCGCCTCAGTCCAGCCCTGCTGATAAACCGCCGGTCTGGTCTCTTTGAAAATATCAATATCCGGGTTCTCGCCCACCAGCAGATAGTAAGCGCTTCTGAGGGCCGCCTCCATGACGCCGCCGGTGGTGCCGAAAATCACGCCCGCGCCGGTGCCGTCCTGCATCAGCTGATCGCATTCCACGTCCTTTAAGTTCTTCGGATCAATGTGCGCCGTGCGGATCATGCGGTTCAGTTCTCTGGTGGTCAGGGAGATATCCACATCGTGTCCCTGATATTCCTCATAGAAGAGATCCATATTGACCTCGCCCTTCTTGGCCGTACAGGGCATGATGGAAACTGTCACCATATCCTCCGGCGCCACTCCGATCTGCTGCGCAAAGAAGGTCTTCATGGTCGCACCGAACATCTGCTGGGGAGATTTGGCGCTGGAAAGCCTGTCTGTCAGCTCCGGATACTGGGACTTGATAAACCTGACCCACCCCGGACAGCAGGAGGTAAACATGGGCATCTTCGCCGTATCCCCTTTGGAGAAGCGGTCAATAAACTCTGTTCCCTCCTCCATAATGGTCAGATCCGCGCTGAATACCGTGTCAAACACATAGTCAAAGCCGATCTGACGCAGGGCGTCCGCAATCCTGCCCATGGTGGCTTCCTCCCTGGAAAGCCCCAGCTCCTCGCCCCAGGCCGCGCGCACCGCCGGTGCCACCTGTACCACGGTAATCTTGCGCTTGTCGCCGATGGCATCCCACACATCATCTGTATCATCCCGCTCACGCAGAGCGCCCACCGGGCAGTGGGTAATGCACTGGCCACAGAGGGTACATTCGGTATCCTCGATCCTGCGGTTGCCGCGCACTGTCACACTGAGCCTGTCGGAGGTTCCGTTGGTATCCCAGATATGAATTCCCTGCACCTTGTCGCAGATTTCCACGCAGCGCATACACTTGATACACTTGCTGTTGTCCCGGATCAGCGGAAATTTGCGGTTCCAGTCAGATTTCTCAATATGCTTCTCAAAGGGCACGTCCAGAACGTTCAGTTCCTTCGCCGTGCTCTGCAGAGAGCAGTTTTCATTTCGAATACAAAAGGCGCAGTTGGTCTCGTGCTGGCTTAAGAGCATCTGCACATTCTTTTTGCGGTTTTTGATGACCTTGGGGCTGTTGGTGGAAATCACCATGCCCTCCTCCACCACGTTATTGCAGGAGGCCACCAGCTTTTCCTTGCCCTCTACCTCCACCACGCATACGCGGCAGGAGCCGAGTTCATTTAAATCCTTTAAATAGCACAGGGTGGGAATTCGAATCCCCGCCTGTCTTGCTGCTTCCAAAATGCTGGTCCCCTCGGGAACAGACACCTGTATTTTATCGATTGTCAGGTTTACCATACGCTCGTCCGCCCTCCTTTGAATGCTCCATAATCAAAGTGGTCGCAGCGCAGACAGCGGCCCGCCTCCTGCAAGCACTCTTTTCTTGTCATCGGTATCTCCACTCCGTCGAAGTCGCACGCCCGTTCGCAGGCTTCCCTCTCATTGATATTCACTCTTCCGCAGGGAGTGCGGTCGTCAATATTGGGAATCGGGATCTCCGCATCACAGGTAATGGGGTGATGATATCCCAGATATGTATCAATGCTGGCGGCAGCCACCTTGGCAGCGCCCACAGCCTTAATCACCGTAGCCGGTCCGGAGGAACAGTCGCCCGCGGTAAAGACGCCGGGCATTCCCTTCACAGCCGCGGTCTTATCCGCCTGAAAACGGCCTCGGGAAACCGGTGCTCCCGCCGCCTCAAAATGCTGATACTCGATGTCCTGACCGATGGCCACGATCACGGTCTGGCAGGGGATCAGCACATCCTCCTCACCGTTGGGACGAACGCTGGCTCTGCCGCCCTTGATGGTGCTGATCATCTGAGGTTTGGCCCAGAGGCCGTATGCCTTTCCTTCCTCATTTACAGCGATCTTCACAGGTGCCATCAGCGTGCGCATCTCCACGCCCTCCGCCATGGCACCCTCAATCTCCGCAGGCAGGGCGGTCATATCCGCCACTCTGCGGCGGTAAACGATGGATACCTTTCTGGCTCCCAGACGAACAGCTGTCCGCACCGCATCCATGGACACGTTGCCGCCGCCGACCACCACAACCTCCTGTCCTGTCAGATCCACAGGAGTACCCAGACCCTCGCCGCGCAGAAGCTTCACCGCGGAAATGACGCCCTCGGCGTCCTCCCCCTCGACTTCAAGCTTTTTGTCCGTGCTGGCGCCGATGGTGATCAGAACGGCGTCGTACTGCTGCCTTAAGTCATCCATGGTGATATCATCACCGATTCTGGTATTGTAAATCACTTCAACGCCGGTCTTTAAGATCGCTTCAATATCCTGATCCAGCCGGTCTTTTGGCAGACGATAATTGGGAATGCCATATCTGAGCATGCCGCCCAGCTTCGGCAGCATCTCATATACAGTGGTCTGATGACCCATCAGCTGTAAATAATAGGCTGTACTCAGTCCGCAGGGCCCGCCGCCGATAATCGCGATGCGCTTGCCGGTGGACTCTGCGCACTTTGGCGGCTCCACCTCGCCGGCGTAATCCGCCGCCATACGCTTCAGGCCGCGGATATTGACCGCGTCATCCACAATCCTGCGGCGGCACTTGGTCTCACAGGGATGCTCACAGATAAAACCGCAGGTAGTGGGGAAGGGATTGTCCTTGCGGATCAGACGGATGGCGTCCGCGTACCGCTCCTCGTGCACCAGGGCGATATAACCCGGAATGTCCACACCCGCGGGACAATAAGCCACGCACGGCACCGGCTGGCCGTACTCGCAGGTGCAGCGCCCGTTTCTGATATGCTCCTCATAATCGTCCCGGAAGCTCTCCACTCCATTGAAGACAACCTCCGCGGCCTCATATCCGATGGCGCAGTCTGCGGTTTCCATAATCGCGGCGGCAGTGTTCCGTATCTGGTCGATCATGTCCATGTCGGCTTCCCCGTCAAGGACCTTCTGCAGCATGTCCTTTAAATTGCCCAGTCCAACCCGGCAGGGCGTACATTTACCGCAGGACTGCGCATGGCACAGCTCCAGAAAAGCTCTGGACATGTCAATGGGGCAGATTCCCACAAGATTGGAGGCCACCCGGCGCTCCAGATCCTTGTACAGCTGCTCCATCACAGTTCTCGCCTTCGCAGGCGAGGGCATTTCCAATCTGTTCATTTGTCTACCTCTCCATATTCTCCCTTGTACTGACAAGCAGTAATAATTTGATTTTACCAGTAAATTTAACGAAAATCAACCAATATTTTCGATTTCATTTGGTTAGTTTTTTCACAATGTCAGTATTCAAAGAACCTTCTCCCGCAGCCTCCGCAGGATTTTCTTTTCCATCCTGCTGACCTGCACCTGGCTCATGTGAAGCTTTTCTCCCACCTGTGTCTGATTTTTTCCCTGAAAATACCGCATGGTGATCAGAATCCTTTCTACAGAGGATAACTCCATCAAAAGCTGGCGGCACAGCATTCTGTCCAGAAGTCCGCCAACCTCATCCCGTCCGTCTGTCAGACGCTGTATCTTTTCATCCCCTTCCTCTGTGGCTGTCTTCTCCAGACTCTCCGCCGGTCCCGCGGCCTCCATCAGAAGCAGCGCTTCCCGGGTGGATATCCCCGCCGCGTCCGCCATCTCGCTGAGCCGGACCTCCCTGCCCAGAGCCTGTGTCAGCTCCTGTCCCGCCTCCTGTAAGCATTTTTGCTTTTCCCTTGCGTTTCTGCTTATATGTACCGGGCTGTTATTTCTCACAAGCTGATGAATTTCCCCAATAATCAGCGGAACCGCGTACGTAGAGAATTTAAACCCCAGCTCCTCCTGAAAGCCCTCCGCGGCCTTGCACAGCCCCACGCAGCCGGCCTGAAATATATCCTCCATATCCAGGCCCCGGTTCTGAAATCTTTTACTGACAAAGCGCACCAGCCCCAGATTTTTCTCAATAAATTCCGCCTTATTCTCCATTGACGCAGGCCTCCGGCTCTGTCAGTTCCTTCCACATGGATACACAGGTTCCTTTTTGTGACTCCGATTTCACCTCAAGCCTGTCCGTAAAGGCCTCCATAAAAGCGAATCCCATTCCCGCCCGTTCTCCTCCCGGCACCGTCGTATAGAGAGGTTCCATGGCCTTTTTCACATCCTCGATGCCTGTCCCCGTATCCTCCACATCCACACGAAGCAGGCGGCTCAGATCCTCTCTCTCATACAGGAACGCGGATACATAGATAATCTCATCCGTATTCCCTTCATATCCATGGACGATGGCGTTGGTGACAGCTTCCGAAACCGCCGTCCTGATGTCATCCAGCACATCCATCGTCGGATCAAGGGGAGCAATAAAGCCTGCCACCGCCAGCCTGGCAAGACTTTCATTCTCTCCCCGGGACAAAAAACACAGCCTCATCTCGTTGATCAGCTTTCCCTCTTGTTCCACTGCTTCCCGCATATTATTCCTCCTCCTCTTTCTCTGTATCCGCAAGCGAACCCATGTATTCATATACACCGCTTACCTGAAACATCTGCCGTATTCTTCTGCTCTCGTTGGTCAGATAAACTCTGCCGCCAAAGGTTCGGATGGTGCGCAAACGCCCCATCACCAGCCCCACTCCGGAGCTGTCCATAAAATCGGTCTCCTTAAAATCAAACACCAGACACTCCACCGGTTTTTGCAAAAGCTCTTCATCCACCTGTCTTCCAAGCTTTTCCACATGATAATGATCCACCTCCCTGGGCAGACTGATCCACAGAAACTTTTCATGTTCGTCCATGATTCCCTCCTGTAAGCAACGGTTCTGTCCGCTGACGCGGACGTTACAATACATAAAAGCTGATTGCCGAAAAAAAGACACGAAAAAGAAGCACCTTCTGTGAGTGTTCTCTTTCGTGTCGTCAGTTTAAAATCTTTCTCTCAATAAATTGTGATTTCCGTTAAATTTTCAGCACCGATATTCCAAAGCTTTTTTATAGTGAACGACAAAAAGTCGTTTACTATATATCCTGTCCCTTATAAGCCGCCTGAATGGTTCTCATTCCAGGCCATCCAGATAACTCTGCGCCCAGGACGCCCTGTTGGTGCCGGGCACCAGCTCGATCACCGTCTCAAAGGCCTCCTTTGCCTCATCCGAATTCTCCAGTTCCACGCAGCAGCGTCCAAAGTAATACCAGGCGTCCGCGTTGCTGTCATCGTAAGCGATGGCCGCCTTCAAATCAGTATAGCCCGTCTCATAGTCCGCGGAGTTATACGCCGCGTAGCCGAGATTATAAAAATAACTTCCGGCTCCCTCCGCCACCAGGCTCTTCATGGACTGATACAGTCCCGCAAGGCTGGATTCATTCTCCGTAAAGAATTCCTCCCCCTCCATGCACAGGGAAAAATAACTGTGAAAGGTTTCGTAGTCCGACGGATCTGTCAGATAAGCCTCCACCGCGGCAAGAAGCGCCTCTCCCAGACTATCCTCGTCCGAATCACCGAAAAACCCCTGGTACTGCGCATTCAGCTCATCATAATCCTCCTGCAGGGAGGCTAAGGAGCTCTCCAACTCCGAGATGGTCACATTCTGAGCATCCATGGTCTCGCTGTTGGTGCGCAGAATTTCCTCATATTCCTCTCTGGCACTCTGCAGTCTGGACGGCATCACAAGGAAAAACAGGATCGCGGCTCCAAGTACCAGGCCAATCACCAGTCCGGTGAAGACACCGCTCCCCTGCCTGGGCTCCTTCACATTGGCCGGCTGAATGATCAGCTCGTTATCCCGCTCATAACGGACAATTTCATCCTTTTTGCTCTTTTTCTCACTGCTCTTGCTTCCGGCAGCAGAAATCTCGTCCAGATATCGGCACGCCAGAGTATTTCCCCGATCCGCGCGCAGCACCTTTTTCAACAGCTGGGAAGCCCGGTCGTATTCATTGCGGTGTATATATACCAGTGCCAGCAGAACACTGGCTTTCAGAAATCTGGGGTTCAGCGACAGCACCCTCTTGAGCTGGACAACCGCCAGATCATCGCTCCCCTCCTCGCAGTAGGCCAGCGCCAGATTGTATTTGCGAATCGCCTGGTTCAGAGTATTCAGATCGTTCTGAGACGCCTGCAGCTGCTGAATATACTGGTCAGCTATATTGTCCTCCTGCTGCAGATTCATGGAAATGGTCCATTCCCCGAGGGCTCTGGCCACCTCCCCTGTCTCAAAATATACAAGCCCCAGGAGATTTCTGGCGTCCACATGCTCTTTATTTAATTTCAGGCACTGATGCAGGTCTCTCACCGCTCCTGACAGATCACGCTGCTGAGCTTTCTCCAGTCCGGAATTGTACATGCGGTTTGCCGCGTACATGATCTGTTTGTACTGTCTTACATCACTTTTACAGGAGGGGCAGAAATTGTGCGTCGTCAGTTCAGCGCCGCAGCGATAGCATATCATCCGTGTCTCTCCTATTTGACTGTCCTGTCATTTTTCAGTGTTTCCAGCAGAATATCTACTGCATCCGTCATATCCTGCTGATATATCATCTCTTCCACATCCCCGATCTCTGTGCTGGGGTAAAATTTTTTGATTTCTTCTTCATATTGAATCATGATCGCCTCTTTTGGAGAGATATTCCTTGGCCTCTCCCACTAAATACAGGGAACCGGCAAGATAAACCCTGTCCCCTTCCGGTATCTTCTTCACTGTCCGCTCCAACACTTCCGGCAGACCGCCTTCCGCTTCCATAAACACCCCATCTTCTGACACTGCATTTTCTGATGCCGCGTCTTTGCAATGTCCGGCTGCTTCCATAAGAAATGTGCTTCCGGCCCCGCGATTAGTGTGCATGGGAGTCAGAATGATCCGGGAAAACAGACCGCTGTCTGATAACAGCTTCAGCATCTGGGGATAATCCTTGTCCGCAGACGCGGAAAAAATCAGACTGCGCCGTCCAACACACTGATCCGCGGCCACGCTGCTGATGAAAGCCTGTATTCCATCCACATTGTGGGCTCCGTCCACGAAAAATCCCGGCGCCGCTTCCTCCATGCGTCCCGCCCACCGGGTCTGATAAAGGCCGTCGAGCAGCACCTGACCCGTGACCCGCTCAGGATCGATCACTTTCCTCTCAACCAGATTCTCCACTGCCGCCAGCACCAGCGCCGTATTGTCCACCTGGTAAAGGGCAGTCGTAGAAAGCCTCGGCCGGACAGTTCCATAATACTGGGAATAAAAGGAAAAATCAATGAAATTTTTATGAATTAAAATTTCTCCATAGTCCTTCCCGGACAAAATACGGCAGGGACTGCCGTTTTGCGCCGCTTTCCTTAAAAATACATCCGCCACCGGGTCATTGCCGGCCTCCACAATCACCGGAACACCCGACAAAATGATGCCGGCCTTCTCCCCCGCGATTTCCTCCAGAGTATTTCCCAGATATCTGGTATGATCCAGGCCGATCTTCGTGATCAGCGTAAGATCCTTGCGGGATACCGCGTTGGTGGCGTCCAGCCGCCCTCCCATCCCGGTCTCCAGGATCAGAATATCCACCTGCGCATTGGAAAACACATGCATCCCGATGAAAAACATCATCTCAAAAAAAGTAGGGTAATCCGCTCCGCATTCCGTCACCATGGATTCCACATATTCTACCGCTTCCAGAAAAGTTTCTTTGCTGATGGGCTCACCGTCAATCTGAAAGCGCTCCCTGATATCCACAAGATGAGGAGAGGTAAACAGTCCCACCCGGTATCCTGCCCCTGTGAGAATTCCGGCCAGATATGCGCAGACGCTTCCCTTTCCGTTGGTACCGGCCACATGGACGATTTTCATGGTCTTCTCCGGATCCCCCATAAAATGAAGAAGCGCCCGGGTCTCCTCCACGCTGTGTTTTCTGGTAAAACCCGGAATACGGCAGAGTCTCTCTACCGTATTCTCGTAATCATTTTGCAATTTTTCCATCATATAAGTTTTATCTGGACAGCTGAGCCAAACGGGCCTTTACCTGTTCCATCATCTGCGCGTATTTGGCCTGCTTGTCCCTCTCCTCCTGAATCTTTGCCGCAGGCGCCTTTGAAATAAACTTCTCGTTATTCAGCATCCCTGCCACTCTCTTCAACTCGCCTTCCAGACGTTTCTCCTCTTTTTGAAGGCGCTCGATCTCCTGACGGATATCCACCAGCTCCGCAAAGGGGATGTAGACCACCGCGTCCTGCAGCACCACGGACACCGCATCCTCAGGGATGCCGCTTCTGTCAGACTGCACGATCACTTCGGAAGCATAGGCCAGAGAAGCAAAGAACAGCTTCCCCTCCTCAAAAATCCGGCGCACTTCCTCCTTTTCACTGACTACGTATACCAGCGCTTTGCGGGAGGGCGCCACATTCATATCCGTGCGGGCTGTCCTGATCCCCCGCACCGCCTCCTTGATCCTCTCCGTCGACGCTTCCTCTTCGGAAAAGCATCTGCTCTCCTGGTACACCGGCCAGCTGGAGATCATGATGGACTCCTCCTCCGATTGCAGGGTGCAGAAAATTTCCTCTGTCACGAAGGGCATGAAGGGATGCAGAAGCTTAAGAGCGTCGATCAGCACCGTCTTTAAGGTAAACAGGGCCGCATTCTGGCTTTCCAGATCCCGGGTCGTGTACAGACGGGGCTTCACCATCTCAATATACCAGTCGCAGAACTCATCCCAGATAAAATCATAGACCTTCTGCACGGCGATGCCCAGCTCATAATTCTCCATATTGTCGGTGACCTCTCTGATCAGGTCATTCAGCTTGGAGAGAATCCATTTATCCGCAGGCTGAAGCTGCTCCGGGGCCGGAGCCGTCACCTCCTTGCCTTCCATATTCATCATGATAAACCGGGAAGCATTCCATACCTTATTGGCAAAGTTGCGGCTGTTCTCCACACGCTCATAATAGAAACGCATATCATTGCCGGGCGCGTTGCCGGTAATCAGCGTCAGCCGCAGGGCGTCCGCGCCGTACTTGTCAATGACCTCCAGCGGATCAATGCCGTTGCCCAGGGATTTGCTCATCTTGCGTCCCTGGCTGTCGCGAATCAGGCCGTGGAACAGCACTGTCTTAAAGGGCCGCTCCTTCATCTGCTCATAACCTGAGAAAATCATGCGGATCACCCAGAAGAAAATAATGTCATAGCCTGTGACCAGCACGTCCGTGGGATAAAAATACTCCAGCTCCTCGGTCTTCTCCGGCCAGCCCAGCGTGGAAAAGGGCCACAGAGCCGAGGAAAACCAGGTGTCCAGCGTATCCGGATCCTGGGTAAAGGAGGTGCAGCCGCAGTGCGGGCAGGCGCACTCCGGCGCCTTCTCAGAGACGATATATTCCCCGCAGTTGTCACAGTAGTATGCGGGAATCCGATGCCCCCACCAGAGCTGTCTGCTGATACACCAGTCCTTAATATTGTCCGTCCAGTTATAATAAATCTTGCTCATGCGCTCGGGAACCAGCCGGATATCGCCGTTTCTGACTCCCTCCACCGCCGGCTTGATCAGTTCGTCCATCTTCACAAACCACTGCTTCTTGATCAGCGGTTCCACGGTGGTCTTGCAGCGGTCATGAGTCCCCACATTGTGTTTGTAGTCCTCCACCTTCACCAGCAGGCCCATCTGATCCAGCTCTTCCACGATCTGTCTGCGGGCCTCATAGCGGTCCAGCCCCTGATATTTGCCGCCGTTTTCGTTGATGGTGGCATCATCGTTCATGATGTTGATTTCCGGCAGATGATGCCGCTTTCCCACCTCAAAGTCATTGGGGTCATGAGCCGGAGTGATCTTCACCACGCCGGTACCAAACTCCATATCCACATAGCTGTCCTCCACCACGGGAATCACCCGGTTGACAATGGGCAGAAGCACACTGCGGCCCTTCAGCCAGGTGTAGCGCTCATCCTCCGGATTAATAGCCACGGCGGTATCTCCCAGCATGGTCTCCGGCCTGGTGGTGGCAAAGGTCAGAAACTGTGTGGTGCTGGGCTGCCCGTTCTCATCGATCAGCGGATATTTGATATGCCACAGATGGCCCGCCTGCTCCTGATACTCCACCTCCGCGTCGGAAATGGAAGTATTGCAGACAGGACACCAGTTGATGATACGGCTTCCCTTATAAATCCAGCCTTTCTCATGCATTTTGCAGAACACCTCGGTGACGGCCTTGCTGCAGCCCTCATCCATGGTGAAGCGCTCTCTGTCCCAGTCGCAGGAGGAACCCAGCTTCTTTAACTGGCTGGTGATCCTTCCGCCGTATTCCTCCTTCCAGGCCCAGGCCCTCTCCAGGAATTTCTCCCTGCCGATGTCCTCCTTGGTAATGCCTTCCTCTTTCATCTTTTCAATGATCTTCACCTCAGTGGCGATGGAAGCGTGATCCGTGCCGGGCTGCCAGAGCGCGTTGTAGCCCTGCATCCTCTTAAAGCGGATCAGAATATCCTGCATGGTATTGTCCAGGGCATGTCCCATATGCAGCTGCCCGGTAATATTGGGCGGCGGCATCACAATGGTAAAAGGCTTTTTGCTGCGGTCTACCTCGGCATGGAAATATTTCTTTTCCATCCACTTGTTGTAAAGTCTGTCCTCAATGCCCTTCGGATCATAGGTTTTTGCCAGCTCCCTGCTCATATTTTCAATCTCCTGTGTGATACTTGATGATAGCTCTTCCACGCATTGCCTGAAACTCAATGTGTGATACCCTGATTTTCACGCCTTGCGTGGAAATCAGACATCCATTCGCAGTCAGGGCAGACCCCGCCTGCTCACGCCTGTGCGGGTCTGAAGATCACACCAGAGAATACAAGCATTCTCTGGTGTGGTCTTCAGACCCAGTATCACACATTGTATCCCCTCAGCACCGCGTTTGTCAAGGCAAAAGCACCAAGGATCCAGGGAATATACGCCGTTGGTTCCTCCAGCTTTACTGTCACCCTGCGGCGGCGGACGATTTCCAGGCTCAGGAGCAGAAACCCCGAGCAGGCTTTCATCCACCAGAACAGAAAGAAACTGCAAAAAGCATCCGTCTTCCCCCACATATACAGGCAGCAATTGACAAACACCAGACTGTCCGCCAGTCCGTAGAAATGAAAATACTGAAAAACAGACTCACTGAACAGACATAAAAACAATACCAGCACCTTCCCTGCGCCTGCTCCATACTCTCCCCACAGGCCAAATCCTGCGGTTTTCGCCGCCTGTCCGCAGGATTTTCCCATGACTGCGGCTCTGACATTCCATACCAGAAAGGGCAGCTCCCGCAGCAAAACCGCCGCAAATCCCAGCAAATGAGTTCCCCTCAGAACCAGCTTCCGCTTATGATCCTGCCAGGCCGCCCAGAACAGGTAAGCGTAAAACAGGATATCACAGATTATTTCTGATTCTGGTACGAAGTTCATCCAGCACACTCTCCTCCACCACCACAAGTGCCGGCACTTCCTCCGCCTCCAGACTGTCTCTGTAAGCCTTCACCGTCACCTCATACACTCCGGGAGTCATGTACAGCGGCACAGAAAACTCCAGACTCTCCTCCTGTATCAGCCTGGGCTCATCATAGGAAAAGCTGACGTTTAATTGCGGAAAGTGCGCGGTAAACTCCAAAGGAAAGGTCACCTCAATTCTCTGGGCGTAGCCTCCTGCCAGGATATGCAGCACCCCGCCCTCGCCGGATTTAAAATTGCCCTCATATCCCGCTCTGCTATGGCTGATCCAGGCGTACAAAGTCAGCCCGATCTCCGTTTCTTCCTCATCACTGTCAGGATCCGGTTCAGAATCGGGATCCCTTCCCGGAACCGTGTCGTCCCGGGCAGGAATCCGGATATTGGCTGTTTCCCCCATATTACCGGCCGCATCCACAGCGGCAATATGCAGCCAGGTATCTTCCCCTCCAATCTCTAAAAGAGCCGTCTGCCTGTCCGTATAATTCTCACTTCCGGAGATGGTTCCCCGGGCGTTTCCATCCTGATAATAATAGTATCCCTTTACTCCGCTGACCAGAAGATTCTCCGTCACATTGGAGCGGCACAGCAGAAAATAACCGCTCCCGGACTGCCTGAAGGATTCCGCCTGATGATAATAGACAGTTCCCTGATCCTCAGGCGCCTGCCAGCTGATCTGCATCTTTCCCTCCATGGTCACCGCCAGTCTGAAATCCGTCACCTTTCCCGGCGGCGCCTGATCCACAGCCGCCTGTCCTGTATGAACCTCCTCACCGGTCAGCTCCTCAAACAGAGGCAGCCAGCTCTCCCCGTCTTCGGACTGATAAATCTGATACCATTTTTCTATATCATCCGGCTCACTCAGTGTCAGATCCACCGCGCCGATTCCGCCGAAGGCTTCATAATTTTCCACACTGGAAAGAGAAAGAGAACACCACCTGGCATACAGGCAGATATCTTTTCCGATCACGATTTCCTCTCCCGCA
This sequence comes from Lachnospiraceae bacterium, assembly GCA_021205045.1. GTDB lineage: Bacteria > Bacillota > Clostridia > Lachnospirales > Lachnospiraceae > RGIG6307. The sequence continues at coordinate 20,439 of JAJPYH010000052.1, forward strand.
TAGCCTGCAAGCCTTTCCAGAGCCCCGTCGTAATACCAGCCGGCAAATCCATAGCCGGATCTTAGGCAGTCCGGAAGCGTATACGCCGCATCCTCATAAAGGGCGGTAATCTGGTCTGTCACTCCCAGGGTACTCCCAAAATAATAAATGTCCCCGGACATTCTGCCATAAAGGACGGCCGATGTATCCCAGCCGCAAAAGAGCTTCCTGGTATGTTGGGGGGAAATCTCATTTCCTCCGTTGACCTCAAAGGTCACCAGATATCCCTGAGGCGGCACAATCTGCTCCGACGCTATCTGAAATCTCTCACCGTTTCTTCCGGCAGCACTAAGTGAATTCTCTCCTGACAAGGTGCCTCCCGCCAGATCCACAATCAGCCGACTGCCCTGCCTCTCCCATTGGGCATACAGCTTCACTGTGGCTCCGTTTTCCGAGGTCAGATTCAGAATCTGCGCCCCGTCCTCGTAAAAGTCCCCGCTGCCGTCTGCCTTCGTATTCCATCCCGCAAAATCATAGCCCGGACAGGTATATGCGTTCAGACGCAGGCTGGCAGAGCCAAATCCCGCCTGTGCGGCATCCTTTCCCTCAAAAATCCCGGCATTGTCATACATATGCCCGGTATTGGCCATACTCCCGGACACCTTTGACCCGATCGGCGCATTGGCCTGATAGCTGACGTAATATCCGTTGGCGGAAATTTTCCGGCAGTTATGGGAATAAGGGATGCCCTGCTCCAGCCCACCGCACCAGGGGCAGCAATAATAATAATCCGCAGCCCCCGGAAGGGAACGGATTCCCCTGGCTATCGTAGAATTCATATAAATCACACTGGCCGTCACCCTCTCCCCGCAGTCCGCGCAGTATGCGGTCCATCCCTGGGAATATCTGCTGTAACAGATGGAATTGGGGCAGGTCAGTCCGTGATAATCGGTGATATTATAATAGGGATGAATGCAACGGGAATCCGCCCAGGTTACCACCCACTTTAATATCCGGATACTGTCCACATTCCCCGACAGATAATAGTGCTCCCCTCTACCGGGTTCCCTGCCGGCCGCTTCCCCGGTATACACCGTGTAACCGGCAGAAAGCCGCTCATAGCTTCTGACTCCCGCGCAGGTGGTAAAGGCTTCCCCATCCGGACTTAAACTGACTCCCGGATATTTTGTATATTCAGACAGCGACGATGCCAGCGCTCCGGTGCCGTACAGCCACAAAAACAGGCAGACACTGCAAAGCCATCTGACAGGCCGATGCCCTTTCCCCCTACCCATCGCATCTGGCAATCATCAGACTGCCGGAATAGAGCGCCTCATACAACAGCGGAATATCCGCCCGCTCCACAGGAATCACAAACAGCTGCGCCAATGAGGTTTCATCCCCGTTTGCGATCTGCTCCCCGCTTTTGGTCAGCACCTTCTCCACGCGGACGTTTCCCTGAAGCAGACTGCAGAAAACGCCCTCGGCGCCATTCTCCACACAGTACAGATCGATGATATCCCCTGCCCTGAGAGTACCCGCCACTGCCTGCGTCAGCTGATCCGCGGACACGCTGATCCAGAATAATTCTCCATAGTCGCCATAGATATCCGAAATCGTCCGTACAGTATTTTCTGTCAGAATGCTCCCCGCGGAAAGATCCGCCGCAATCACACAGCCCTCCAGTCCTTCTAACGAGGACAGCGCGGCATCCGGCACATACTCTGCAGGCACCTGCCGGATCTCCAGCAGTGTCCTGAGATTGCTTTCCGTCAGCTCGGTGTCCGCCGCGATGGCCTGTCTTGCGGTCACCACACTCTCATAAGTAATCTCCTCCATTCCCGCCGTCTGTATCCGTAAAATTGCGATAAACACCACCGCCGCCAGCACGGCGCTGATCGCCCCGATCCATACTCTCTTTTTGTCCTTCATCATCAACCCTCCCGGTAAAACTACGGCAGGCCCGGCTCCATTGCGCTCCTATGGCCATGCCGCGCTTTGTCAGTTCTTCATAGTGCCCTTTTCCTGCCATATCAGTTCTTTACAATATCCACACAATGCTGCCTCTCAATTTCCACCGTCATGTTCTCCCATACTCTGACCGGCAGACGGATGCGGGAATAAACAGCGCTGGAGATGATCTGTGTCCCGTCCGGCGCGTATATTGTTTCGCCCAAAGAATGGGCGGTTTCCAGATAAGTGCCATCCTCCTGGCGGACATGTTCTCTGATGCCCGACGCGGTCATCTCATAAACAATGAACCCGGACAGCTCAATCTCTCCTCCGATCCCGGCTGCGGCCCGGTTTTCCTCCGTTCCCAGCCCCTCCTGAAGATATTCCCGGTAAACCGCCTCCACCTGTGCAGGTTCTCCGAAGATCAGCTCCCCGCTCCTTCCATAGGTATAGGGTTCGATCAGAAGAGCCGCCAGCCCCGCCTGGGTCATGCTGTCCTCCAGATACCCTTTCAGGCGCTCCGCTTTCAGCAGCATGGCAAAGGCCAGCATCGCCGTCACTGTCCAGGAGATCAATATCAGGGCAAAAATATAGTGCATCAGCCCCTGATCCTTCTTTTTCATATTCGCTCCTCACTGCTTTGCCGTGGAGGACAGCCTGACAGACACCGGCAGCTCCCAGGTCATACCATACTGCCCCAAAAATTCCTGCGGCAGAACCCCGTTGACACACAGGGAAATTCTGCTGCCATAGCTTACCGGGAAAAGGGTCGTTCCCTCCAGGCTGATCTGCTCAAGCCCCGCTTCCTCAAGAGAAATCAGCAGCTCCTCCTGCCTTGCCTGCGACAGATACCCCTCCGTTTCCATGACCAGCAGATATTCCCTTGTCAGCTGACTGACGGCGTCCCTCTGGCGGAATGCCCGGAAAAATCCCGCCGACATGACCACCAGAACCGCCACCAGACTCAGACTGACTAAAACAGGCAAAAGCTTATACACGAACCCCTTGTCCTGATAAAGCAGCCTATTGCACCGCACCGCTTCCCACTCCCGAAGTCAGAATGCTCTTAATCTGTTCGCTCATGGAAGCAACCACATCTTCGATCAGTGTCGTCATGGCGGACCGAAACACCACTAACAGCACCACAGCGATGACCGCCAGGCCTACCTCCACCACGATGGCCTTATCGCCGGCGTCAGCCGTCAGCATCCACGTTTTCACCTTTTCCATTGTCTTTTTCATATTCTTCTCCTTTTTAATAATGGTGTTAGTCAGTAATTGGGTCGTTAAGCCTTTAAGTCCGTTTTTTGGG
>JAJPYH010000233.1 GCA_021205045.1 Lachnospiraceae bacterium
AGGCTGGCTTACTGCTGATCTGATCGAACGACCCTTTTGCTGACTAACACCATGTGAAAAATTCACCGGCAATATGCTCCCGGTCAACTTTGACGTAATCCGACAATTTATGAAGCGGAAAAATGTCTACCATCTGCTGCCGGAATATATCCGCGCTTCCGGCGACCTTGCCCTTAAATTCTATAAAGAAGAAATAGAGGCAGCCATGCGTACCAACGGATTAGGCGGCTTTGAACTGCTTTCGCTGACAGATTACCCCGGCCAGTGCACCGCCACCGTAGGAATGCTGGATGCTTTTTTTGACAGCAAGGGGATTACAACCCCGGAGGAATTCTCTTCCTTTGCGAGCAGCGTGGTGCCTCTGTGGAAATCCCGCAGAATTTTTGTAAAAGGGGAAACATTGAATGCCGAACTGGCTCTGTATGACTATAGTGAGGAAAGAAACGGTCTGCCCGCCTCTGTGAAAAATCAAAGTGCCCGAACTATTTCTGAGCTGAACAGTGCTTCTCTGCCTCGTTACCATGAATGTAAGGCAGATTGCCCTGTTTATGAGATAAAAATCATGATTGGAAATAATGTTTTCTTTGAAGCCGTGACACAGGAACCCGCTCTGTCCATTTCTCTGGACAACGTGAACGCCCCTGCAATCCTGAAGGTATCTGTCACAGTAAACGGACACACAAACAGATGGAACCTCTTTGTTATGGAGAATCTCAAGGACACTCCATGCCCTGAATATCCTGTCCCCATCCTCCGCGCTGATTCTGACGAACTGCAACGCTTAATCGCTGACGGCGGGCAAGCCATCGTCACCGCGGAGGGTCTTGCGGACACCATTGAAGGCAGCTTCGAACCCGTCTTCTGGTCCCCGGCCTTCTTCCCATCCGGAAAGACCTGCGGCATGATCGTTGATCATACTCACCCTGTATTCCGTTCCTTCCCAACAGAGCACTACACGGATTTCCAGTGGCGCAAACCGGTCATTCACTCCAAAAATATGGACATCAGCGCCTTCCCGGAGGATTTTACTCCCATCGTGGAGCCCGTACCCAACTTTTATGACAACACCCGCCGTTCGCCTCTCTTTGAGGCCAGGGTAGGAAATGCTGATCTTCTTTTCTGCGGTTTTGATCTTGCGAGAGAAGACGATACTTCCAGACAATTAAAAAGGAGCATTCTGGAATGTGTTTCCTCAGGAAACTTCCATCCTGCTCAAACATTATGCGAAAGCCTTTTTGAGTAAATTACAGAAACAGCTCCAGCACAAACACCACCGCGCAGCAAAGCACCGATACCTGAAACAGACTCGCTCCAAGCCATGACGCCAGAATTCCCAGAATAAGCGCGGCCATCCCCGCGGCAGGCGACTGAGTCGCCTCTGTGATGGCCGGGAAGGTCATAACCGCCAGCGTTACGTATGGCACGTAATACAGAAATGACAATATAAACTGATTTTTGATAGGTTTGCGGATCAGCGTCATCGGCAGGACACGGATAACGTAACTGACCAGCCCCATGATCAGTATATAAATATAAATATTTCTCATATTGTAGATAACTCTCTTATTCCCATTTACTCGATCAGGTTGTTTTCAACTACAAAAGCAGTACAAGATCACCTTTCTGCTTTCCCTGGTATTTTTACTCATCCTGTTTTTTCCCGGCATCCTCAGCATTTACGGTTTCCTGTTTTTTCACTGGAAACAGTACTGCCGCCCCTGCGGAAATCAGGACTGTCAGGATAATCGTCCGTGTACCCTCGGAAATTTCCGAAATCACCGGAAGCTTCGCTGCCGCAAAGCTCGCCGCGAAACTGACAATCACACATAACAGCACCGCCCTGTCCCTTTTCGCCGGCGGAATAATAATGGCAATAAACATGCCAAAGAGCGCCACGCTCAAAGCGCTGACCAACCGGACCGACAGCACATTTCCCGCCAGCACACCGCACACGGTGCCAAAGGACCACCCTGTCAGTGCCACGGAAAAAGCCCCATACATATAGACCGGTTCTATAAAACCGGGCCTGGCAATTCCCAGCCCGAAGAGCTCGTCCGTAATACCATAGCTGATCAACAGCCTGTGGCGGAATTTCATTTCCGGGGAAACCCTCTGACTTAAGGCGCAGCTCATCAGCAGATACCGGGCGTTGGCCACCAGAGTCATAAGGGCGATCTCCAGATATGTCCCGGCGGCAGCCATGACCGTCAGCCCGGCGTACTCTCCCGCCGACGCGTTATTCAGAAAGCTTAACAGAAAGCCCTGAAAGGCGTTCAGCCCCACATTTTTCGCCGCGATTCCAATGGAAAATCCCACCGCGATATATCCAAGGCAAACGGGCATGCCGTCACGCACACCCGCGCCGAATAACTGTCTATTGCTCATTTTTGTCCACGTTACATCTGAACCTTATGGAAAATCTTTTTCCCCTTCTTTGCTACAATGCCGTCCTGCAGCCTCTCAGCGGTGATCGCAGTCTCAATATCCGCCACTTTCTCGCCGTCCACGCTGACGCCGCCCTGGGTAATCAGCCTTCTGGCCTCCGATTTGCTGGAAGCAAGTCCGCATGCTACCATCATTTCCATGATGTTGATGCCATTCTCTCCCACCTGCTCTGCTGTCAGTGTGGTGGAAGGCATATTGGCGTCATCCGCCTTTCCGGAAAACAGATTTCTGGCGGTTTCCTGTGCCCGATCCGCCTCCTCTTTTCCGTGCACCAGGCTGGTCAGCTCGTAGGCAAGAATTTCTTTCTTTTCATTGATACGGGAGTCATCCCAGTGCTCCATCTCCTCGATCTGCTCCAGGCTTAAGAAGGTCAGCATTTTGATGCATTTCATGACATCCGCGTCATCTACATTTCTCCAGTACTGATAAAACTCAAAGGGAGATGTCTTATTGGGATCCAGCCATACAGCACCCTTCTGGGTCTTGCCCATCTTCTTGCCTTCGCTGTTAAGCAGCAGGGTGATGGTCATGGCATAGGCGTCCTCACCCTCCTTCTTGCGGATCAACTCCGTACCGGCCAGCATATTGGACCACTGATCGTCACCGCCGAACTGCATGTTGCAGCCGTAATTGTTGTGCAGATGCCAGAAATCGTATGCCTGCATGATCATGTAATTAAATTCCAGGAAGCTTAACCCCTTCTCCATACGCTGCTTATAGCACTCCGCCCGCAGCATATTGTTGACAGAGAAGCAGGCGCCCACATCCCGCAGAAGGTCAATATAATTTAAGTTCAGCAGCCAGTCCGCGTTGTTGACCATGATGGCCTTATCCTCACCAAACTCGATGAACCTCTCCATCTGTTTTTTAAAGCAGTCACAGTTATGCTGAATGATCTCCGGCGTCATCATGGAACGCATATCGCTGCGTCCGGAGGGATCCCCGATGTAGCCCGTACCGCCGCCAATCAGCACCACAGGCTTGTTGCCTGCCATCTGCAGCCTTTTCATCAGGCACAGCGCCATGAAGTGGCCCACATGCAGAGAATCCGCGGTAGGATCAAAACCGATATAAAATCTCGCTCCGCCGTTATTAATCAGATCTCTGATTTCCGCCTCGTCCGTTACCTGCGCGATCAGGCCTCTGGCCTGCAGCTCTTCATAAATTCCCATTTTTATTCTCCTTATTCTTTTCAATTTTTGATTTTCTGTGTTGGTGTTAGTCAGTAATTGGGTCGTTAAGCCTTTAAGTCCGTTTTTTGGGAC
>JAJPYH010000178.1 GCA_021205045.1 Lachnospiraceae bacterium
GAACAGCAGGGCCGTTTGCTTTTTTCCTTGACACAGGAAAGCAAACGGCTTTATTATGTAACGGGCGAAATTGCGCATGTGAGGCACCCACAGGGTATCTCACGGAGAAAAGCGGCCGCGGCAATTCCTTAGCTTTCTGGCATGGAATTGGCACTGTCTTCAGGGAGAAATAGAATGTCAGATATCGTCAGGAGATTTTTTACGTCTTTAAAGCATCACAGGATTTTGAAAATAACGGTAATGATAGAGACGCTGTTATTCCTCCTGCTGTTTGCCAATTGTTTTCGCAGCCGCTGTGATTATACCTTCGGCGTCGGAGACATGAGTATGTCCGGAGAATACGTGGTGGAGACCACGGATGAGGACGGCGCGGCGGTCTACCAGGCTCAAAGCGAGGGTGAGGTCGACGGTGCGGTGATCTTAAGCACGGACAACCTGAAATTTTATCCGGGGGCGTACAATATCCGGGTCAGTTACCGCTCTCAGGTCAGCTACATGGAGGAATCCAGCTTTTCCTGCGGGGTAAGCTACCTTAATCTGGAGAGCGGGAGCAATTCTGTTTATTATACCTTTCCGTCCCTGCTGCTCAGAGATGGTCTGGACAGTGTGGAGCAGAGGGTGCAGATCACCTCGCCCTGGACAATCAGCGACCTTCAGCTGACGGTTACCTTTTATGGCTATGGGACGGTGGAGATTTCTTCCATCGAAGTGCGAGAAATCGTTGCATACAGGTATGTATGCCTGATTGGCGCACTGCTGCTTTTTGTGTTTCTGGATCTGTTCTGTTTCCTGGTGTTTATCGACCGGGAGTTTTCTTATGGGAAGGAGTTGGGGGTTCTGACGCTGATCTGTGGGGCCGCGGCTCTGCCCTTTATGGCCGACTGGACTTACTGGGGGGACGATCTCTGGTTTCACATAGACAGAATTATGCTTCTGGCCAAAGAGCTGTCTCAGGGGAACTTCTTCCCGGCCATTTTCTCAGCGGCTTTAAACGGCTACGGCTACGCCGTGCCTCTGTTTTACGGACAGGTCTTTTTGTATCTTCCCGCCGTTCTGTACAATTGCGGTTTTGGGATTACCTTCGCATACAATCTTTATGTCTGCATGATTTCCACGGCAACCTGCCTGATCATGTACTATTGTTCCCTGAAAATATTTCACAAATCCAATACAGCCCTGCTTTCCTCCGCTCTGTATACCTTCAGCGCGGTCAGACTGACGAATGTGTTTGTGAGGGGTGCTCTGGGGGAATACACCGCCCAGACTTTTTTCCCGCTGATATTCCTGGGATTCTATTATGTCTATATGGCGCCGAAGGGGGAGAAGGCGACATTCCGGAAATACTGGCCCATTGTGGCGGGGCTGACGGCTGTGTTTTCCTGCCATACCCTCAGCATGGAAATGTGCGCCATGCTGATAGGACTGCTCTGTCTGATCCTGGTGAAAAGAACGCTGGAGCCGCAGAGGCTTTGGGGACTTGTGAAGGCAGCCCTGCTTACCCTGTTTATCAACCTGGCTCCTCTGACGGTGATGCTTGATTCCATGAGCATGGATATGTATATCGGTCATCAGATGGGAGGACTCATCCAGTCCTCCGGCGCGTATCCGGTGCAGATTTTTAATTCCATCGTCAACGGTTATCAGGAGGGAAGTGTGACGGGCTCAGCTTCGGCGGAAATGTCCTTTTCCATTGGCTTTTCTATCACCCTTGGGCTTTTGCTGTTTCTGTTTTATCTGGCAAGGCAGAAAAATCAGGAATCCCCGGATACGAAGAGCAGAAATTTTGCGGCGCTGTGCTGGGGGCTTTCCCTGTTTACCATTTTCCTTTCCAGTGTTTATATGTTCTACGACTATCTGGATTTCCTGCCGGACGCCGTGTACAATCTTCTGGTGGCTTATCAGTTCCCCTGGAGGTGGCTGTCCTTTGCCGTCCTGTTTGGTACCTTCTGCACGGCCGCAGTGGTGAATACGGGGGAGCTGGATGACCTGTTTAAGGGAGTGTCGGTGACAGTGGTTCTGGTGATCGCCCTTGTCATCAATACGGGACAGATTTATTCCGATCAGCTGAGAACTTCCTATCTGGTCTCGGCAGATAATAATCTTTACAGCTATTCTCTGTATATCGCCGGGGAGAACATGCTGTGGGGATCGGATGCCAATCAGGTCATTTACAGGGAGCTGCTCTATGATGGAACCCAATTGACAGTGAATGGCGATTATCTGTATGAGGACGGAGGATGGATTCTTTCTGATGTGGAAAATATCTCAGATACTGCCGCAACAGTGGATATTCCTCTGTTCAATTATGACAATTATGTGGCTTATGATACGGAGACAGGAGAAGCCATTGCCATCACCAACGGCCGCAATAATCGGATTCGGCTGAACATCCCGGCGGGATATTCGGGAACCATAGAGGTGAAATATCAGATTCCGCTGCTGTGGAAAATCGCGGCGGCGCTCTCGGTGATCACGGACCTTCTGGTGATTGGCTGCGTTCTGCTGCGAAAGAGAGGAAAACTGCCTGATGCTGACGTCCCGCGGCCGATGAAAAACTGCTCTGCCGACAGATGACAGAACGAGTCAGGCGGAAGGCCGACACCCTGCCGACAGATGACAGAGCGAGTCAGGCGGAAGGCCGACGCCCTGCCGACAGATGACAGAGCGAGTCAGGCGGAAGGCTGACGCCCTGCCGACAGATGACAGAGCGAGTCGGGCGGAAGGCTGACGCCCTGCCGATTGATACCGCTGCAGGGCAGACCAAAGAGAATTATGAAGGAGAAATACGGTGAAACAGATTACCGCAAGATTTTGGCTGGTATTAAGACAGAGCACTGCGTTTAAGGCCATTGTTGCCATAGAGGCGATCATCATCGTCCTTCTGGCGGCAAACTGCTTTCGCGCCCGCTGCGACTATCATTATTCTTCGGAGAATCTGCATGTCGCAAGCAACCTGGTAGAGACGGTGACGGACAGCGAGGGGCGGACAGGCTTTTATGTCAGTGAGGAAGAAAATATTGAAGAGACCACGATCCTGACAACGGATTTGATTCGGCTCTATCCCGGCGCTTATAAGATCAGAATCGACTACCATTCCCAGGTCAATTATGAGGAGGATGGCAGTCTCGTCAACGGCAATGGCTATCTGTATCTGGACAATCAGGATTATGAGATTTATCTGAATTTCGACAGCATGTTTCTCAGAAACGGGATGGACAGCAATGAGCAGACCTTTCAGGTGACAGCCCCCTCATATCTGGAGGATCTGCAGCTGAGCGTGTCCTTCTATGGGCTGGGGGAGATGACGGTATATTCTGTGGAGATCACGGAGATTGCGGCGTACAGATATGTCTGTCTTCTGGGCGTTTTACTGTTGTTCGTGCTTCTTGATATGATCTGCTTTCTTTTGTTTGTTGACCGGGAATATGGATATAAAAGGGAGCTGGGCGTACTGATGTTAATCTGTATGGGGGCGTGTCTGCCTTTTATCGCGGATTATATCATCACAGGGCATGATACCGGCTTTCACACCTACCGGATTCTGTTGCTGGCCCATGAGCTGGAGCAGGGCAATGCTTTTCCGGCCATCTATACGGCGGGAATGAACGGCTATGGATATGCGGCGCCGCTGCTGTACGGCCAGCTGCTTTTATATATTCCGGCCATTCTCTACAACTGCGGCTTTTCTCTGGTGTCGGTATATAATTT
>JAJPYH010000106.1 GCA_021205045.1 Lachnospiraceae bacterium
CAGTCGGGGCTAATGTTAAAGATTTTTCGGGACATTTTCAAAAATGCTTGACAAACAACAAAACCTCACAACATCCGTTTCCAAATCTGCTTCTAAGTAAATATGGAACCATTTCATCTCCTTTAGCCTTCAGCCATTCATAGTCAGGAAGTTTGTCTACAATATATACCACTTCATAAACAGACCCAAAAGAGGAGTCTTCCACATAGCGTTCAAACGACTGTGCAATCTGCGGTTCTTTTTGTGCCGTTCTCCACTTATAACCAGCATATAGCCCCACGCCAAATCCAAAGATTAACACCAACACTGCTGCCACAGTCAGAATCCTTCGATGCTTCCTGCTTTCTTGAGACGTCGGTTCAGGTTTGATCTGCTCCGTTTTCAGTAAATTTTCAGCTGAAATCTCTGTCAGTTTTCCGATCGGTATCTCTACCAGATTTTCTTCTGCCTTTTCAGATGAATGAAGATTCCCTACTGCGCAGCCCTCGCTGGCATCATCCTTTAACACCTCATCAAACCGATTGACAGCAACCTGTTCTGGCATCATACGTTGACCATATTCAGTTTCCTCCGTTTCCAGCTTTTGCAGAAGTGCTTCCGGATGTTCCATTTCTTTTACGGATACATGAAAGAGTTCCGCTATCCGCACACGCAGCTCTCTCGATGGAAGTGTGTCTCCCTTTTCCCATTTACAGACTGCCGGTGCACTAACACACAGTAAATTTGCCAATTCTCTCTGGCTAAGCCGATCCCTGTCGCGAAACGCGACAAGAAGCCTTCCATAGGCCTTTTTATCCGTCATACTCAACACCCCCTGTTCCGATTATATGAACAGGAATTGACAAAATCAATGTTTTTCTGATAGCTCCCAGGCACTCCCGTCAGGATATTCATACCATAAGCAGGCTCTGTAAATCAACCCTTCTTCCGGTTAATTTTTGTTAATTCCGGTTAATTTCCATTAATTACCGACAGTAACTTTCAACGCCTCTCCATATAACTTTCTCAATTCTTCCTTCCTGTGGTTTTTTGTGGGTTTATAAGAAAAAAGCTTGTGATATATGCGGCCTTTATGGTAAGATATTTTCATACATAAAACAGAAACAACCAAATGCTCGGCATCTGAATCATGGAAAGGCAGGGGGAATACATGCTGGCTCTGGAGAGAAGAAATATCATACTGGAAAAACTGCAGGACGAGAAACGTGTCGTGGTCAGTGAACTGGCCTCACAATTTGGCGTTTCCGAGGAAACCATCCGCCGTGATCTGGAAAAAATGGAGAAAGACGGGCTGGTCACAAAAAGCTACGGCGGCGCCATCCTCAATGAAAGCACCAGCATTGACATGCCCTTTAACGTGCGCAAAAAAGTAAATGTTCCCGGCAAACAGCGCATGGCGGAGCTGGCTGCAGGACTGATCAGGAACGGCGACCACATCATTCTGGACGCCAGCTCCACCTCCGTCTTCATTGCCAAAGCCATCCGGGACAAAAAGAATCTCACCGTTCTGACCAACTCCATCGAGATCATCATCGAGCTCTCTGACATGCCCGACTGGAATATTATCTGCTCCGGCGGCAGCTTAAAGGAAGGATATCTGGCTCTGGTAGGGCCTAAGGCGCTGGAAAGTCTCTCCAGCTTTAATGCGGATAAAGCTTTCTTTTCCTGCAAGGGTATCGATATTGACAGGGGTATCACGGATGGCAATGAGATGTTTACCCAGATCAAACAGGTCATGATGCACTCGGCCGCCCGCTCCATTCTGGCAGTAGACAGCTCCAAATTTGACAAAATTGCTTTCTCCCGTCTCTGTGATGTGAAGGATATGCAGACTATTATCATGGATCAGAAGCCGGAGGAAAGATGGCTGACTTTTCTGGAGGGATGTGGGATAGAATGTCTTTATCCTGAGGAAGCATAAACAGTATTTGACGCCTGCAAAAAGCCCCGGCCGCATGTTGCGAGTTTATAAGGCAGTCTAGGAAAAATCAATAAACAGGCATTGCAAGGGAAGAAAAAAGGTACCGATTGAAAGATTGGTACCTTTTTTCTATGTGCAATCCGCACATTCGTAATTTACAGAAATTGTATGTACAATATGGGTGCTATCAAATTTTTAGGAGGGACATCCATGAAAAACATTTACGAAGCCACGGGCGGCATCTACCAGAAGCAGGGCGATTACGCCTTGCCATGCATCGGAACGGATGAAGCGGAATACGAAATCGGCGTTTGGGGACAACGGCACAGGCGCTATCTCAGGGAGCATCACCGGGTGCGGTATTACAATCTTCTTACTTCTGGTAAGCTGCTTACATACTTAGCGAGGTTGACTGCCGTACGGAAAAAATGTTCTCACTTTTTATAGATGCGCTTGCCGAGCAGGAAGGTGCAACAGAGGCACTCAAGGCCGAAAAACCTATGGAATGGGTGCGGAAGATGAACAGCATTCGCAGCAGGGCGGCTGAAATTGTCAACGCAGAGATTATTTTTACATAATGGATACCGCTGTCTCGTATGATTTGACATCCATGCGGGGCAGCATCTGTTTTTTCTATTCATCCATGACGTGAAACCCGAAAAATACGGATTATTTTTCTTCAAGAGCCTTTTCATGTATTGATTTTTCAATGGGTTTATGGTACAATGTGGTTAGATATGACTAACTCAATAACTGCTTGCATTGCATATTCTCATTGGGGTGTAGACATAGGAAATCATATGTGCCGCTATTATGGGCGGCGTTTCTTGAGAATGTGAGTTAGCCTGAGCTAACAGCAGAAAGAGGGAGCGAATGGTATGAGTAAACACGAGGAAATCAAGTCCGCATATCAAGCATTGGACAAAGAAGCGACTTTTTATGATGGTATGATTACCTGCTCTACCCTGCCGGGCAAGGCCGTGTGCAGGCTGGTGTGGGCTATGGGGCAAGCAGAAACCGATGCCTATCTGGCCCATACGCTTTCCGGTATTCCAGAGGATTTCTCCGGTTCGTTGCTGGAGGTGCCGGTGGGCACCGGTGTGCTGACCATGTATTACTTGTGCCTACGGAATCTCCGGTAATATAAGCAGGGCTATTTTCGCTCGTCCAGGCTGAATTGTAATATCCAGTGCCGTTCTTAGTATAATCGGATAAATCCACATTGCTCTGAATCCCTTTTGCCGTGTCCAGGGCCAGGTGATAATACCCGGTTTTTTCGGTATAGGTCACAACCACCTCGTAAGCCTCGCTGGCAACGGTCGCTTCTGTCGTAAAGGCCGCACCCGTTGACACCTCGACACTCGCGTCCGTAATTGCCACGTCCCACCTTCCGTTTGCCGACACATTTCCATTCAGGCTGATATCCGTACTCCACTGGGAGAAGCCGAAACACACCGCGCTAAACGCCATGACGCCCGCCGTCAGGCCTGCCAGGATCTTTGATCTCTGTTTCATTTTTTATGTACCTCCGCATAATATTATTTGTTAGAGTAAACTAACCATTCTTCTTTAAAAAAGGAGATGTTCAATCACTCTCCGCAAAATTAGCTATCTCTAACTTATTGAAGTATAGTCCCTCTTCAAAGATTTGTCAATCTGTTAAATAACAGAATCATTTTCGATTATAAGCCATTTATGATAATGTCCTTATATACCACAAGAGAAAATGTCCC
>JAJPYH010000028.1 GCA_021205045.1 Lachnospiraceae bacterium
ATGGCACATAAATCTGGTCTCCGTGCGTTCAATGGCTCCTTTTTTGATGCATCTTTTGATCAATGTATAAGTAGTATTGATGTTCCAGCCAGTGTCCTCCTTCATGACATCTGAGATGTGCTTCGCGGTACAGTCTCCCTCCCTCCAGAGGACTCCCATGATTTTCAGTTCCGAATCAAAAAGCTTGACATCCATGAATGGCGCTCCTTTCTGCATAAGACAGCAGTAGTATGTTCCTGTATTGTACATCCTCGTTGAAGAGTTGTCAATACTACTGGCGTAGTATTTCCTATGATAAATTATACTCCTGAATTCTGCCTTGCATACAAATGGAAGTCATGCTAAAATAATTTCCATGCAAAGGAGGGAATACAATGTATTACTATTCAACGGTTGATAATATTGTAATGACGCACAGCGCAGTGCATGAGAAAGACGGCTTTGATGTGGTCGATGTACATTTTGAGCGTCCGAGCCAGGACGGCTTTAATTTTCTTGATATGACTGTACCGGGTGAAATTGTAAGCAAATCCTTTGGTTTCTCTGAAAATGAAATTTTAAAACTGAAAAGATATGCCAAAAACAACTCCTCGCTCATCTGGGATTTTGCCCAGAAGGGAGGAGGGGAGAATGCCTGACAAAAAAAGAGCCGGTTTCCCGCCGACTCTTTTTCTTTTCTACTTTCCTCCAATACTCATCCCTCTGACAATAAAGGACGGTCCCCCGTAGCATGCGTTCCCCCGCATGGGCGGCCGCAGCTCCCAGTCATCTCCCACCAGAGCAATGTCCTGTAGCAGCTGATAGAAATTGCCTGAAATGGTGAAGTTTTTGATGGGCCTGCTCTTCTTTCCGTTTTCCACCAAAAAGCCCGCGCTTGCCAGGGAGAAATCGCCGGTCACCGGGTTGGCTCCGGCGTGCATTCCGTTGAGCTCGGTAAGATAAATTCCGTCCCCAAGATGTTCATACATCTCCTCCGTGGTGCCGCCGCCTCCTTTTTCCAGGTAGAAATTATAGGGCTGAATGCTCACAGGGGCCGCGTACCCGGCCTTCACGCCGTTGCCGGTGGAGGCCACGCCTGCCTTGTGGGCTGTGGCCAGATTATGGAGCAGGGTCATGAGCCTGCCCTCCTTTACCACGTCCTTGCGCCGGGTGGCCACACCCTCGCCGTCAAAGGGCGTCTTCACCAGGCTGTCCTCGCAGAAGGGATCGTCGATCAGCGTCACACAGGGCACCGCCACCATCTCATTTTCTTTTCCGGCCAGCATGGACATTTCCTTCTGTGCGGCTTCCGCCGAGAAAATATTCAGGTAAACCCGCAGCATCATGGCGGTCACATGATTGGAAAACATCACGTCATAGGTTCCCGTAGGCACACTTACGGCACCGATCTGGGATACTGCGTCCTCCACTCCTTTTTCCGCGACAATCTGCGGATCAAGCTCAGTGTAATCCCCGGCTTTGGAATAAAAGCCGCTGAACATTTCCTCTCCCTCTCTGGCGATAGGATAGCTGCCGACTGCGGTAAAGGCATTCTCATCGGTCAGATCCAGTCCTTTGGAATTGCTCAGGAAAATCTTATTTCTGTAAAAATTAGCGCTGGACTGGCTGCCGTTGACAATTCTTTCATCCGCCCCGTAGGCCGCCTCCTCTGTCTTCAGGGCCAGTTCCGTCAGCTGAGCCGCAGATGGCTCTGTGACCGGCTTTTTCTCCGGCTTTGTATAGGCGTCGCCCGGTTCATGGATAAAAGCTTCTCCCTCTGTCTCCAGGATGGAGGCGTTTTCCATGGCCTCCTCCACCACCCGCTCCGCCTCGGAAGCGGTATAGAGCTCTGTGGAAGCGTATCCCAGCTTTCCCTGATAAACACAGCGGAAACAGGCTCCCGCCACAGTACCGGTAGAAAAGGCGGAAATTTCGTGATTCAAGGTCTCTACGCTGATGTTTTCCTTTTCCTCCGCGTACAGCTCGTATTCGGTCAGGCCCCTGGCTGCTGCTGCCGCCATGACCTTCTCTTTGAACTCTGTATATTTCATTATGCCGCCTCCTTCTTACCTGCCGCCTACGGTGATGGACGCCACACGGATCAGGGGCTGGCCCACCTCTGTGGGAATACTGCCGCTGGATGCGCCGCACATGCCCTGAGCCGTCTCCAGATTGTTGCCGATCATGTCGATGTCCATGATAATTTCAGAGCCCTTGCCGATCAGGCTGGCGCCCCGGACCGGCTCGCAGATTTTGCCGTTTCGGATGATATATCCCTCATTGACCGCGAAATTAAAAGCGCCCGTCACAGAATTAACGCTGCCGCCGCCCATGGCTTTCGCGTAAAGGCCGTATTCAATGGAGGAAATAATGTCCTCATTGCGGTCCGGTCCGTTGGCGATAAAGGTATTGGTCATGCGGGAGGTGGGATCAAAAAGATAGCTCTGTCTGCGGCTGGAGCCGGTGCTCTCCATCCCCATGCGGCGGCCGTTCAGCTTGTCCACCATATAAGACTTCAGAATGCCGTTCTCAATCAATACCTTCCTTTGGGCCGGGGTTCCCTCGTCGTCGATATTCATGGAGCCCCAGGCGTTGGGAATGGTGCCGTCGTCCAGAGCTGTCAGCTTGGGATTGGCAATCTGCTGTCCTAATTTACCGCAGAACTGAGACTGTCCGGGCGCTACACTGGAGGCTTCCAGAGAGTGTCCGCAGGCTTCATGGAAAATCACGCCGCCAAAGCCGTTCTCTATGGCCACCGGCATTCTCCCGGCCTTGATGTATCCCGCATTTAACATGGTCAAAGCCTGTCTGGCAGCCTTCTCGCCGATGGATTTGGGGGAAATCATGTCAAATAATTCCAGTCCCATCCTTCTTCCCGGAGAGCAGGAGCCGCTCTGCTTTTCCCCGCCCTTACTGGCAAAAGCATTGACTGTCATTCTGGTACGGATCTGTCTGTCCTGAGCGTACAGGCCGTCGCTGTTGGCCACCAGAATCTGATGATCCACATCCAGCAGGTTGGCCCGCACCTGAGAAATATCCTGGTGATAATTTTTTGCTGCAAAATGTCCTTCCTTCAGAAGATCCGTCTTCGTTTTGAGAGACGCATCCCCCGGCACCACGCGAATCGGGTGAATGTCCCCGAAAATTCTCTCCTGCAGACGCACCGTCCGGTTGACAGGCACGCCCTCCAGTGCGTCCGCCATCCGTCCCGCGCAGGCCATCAGATCGGACTCCTCCAGCGAAGTACAGGAGGCTGTGACACAGCGGGTTCCCTGGAATATCCTCATTCCCACGCCGCTGATCAGCTTATCCGTGACGGAATCCACCCTGCTGTCGATCATGGCGATATTATTCTCTTTCGTGTGCTCCACATAGATCTCCGCAAAGTCCGCTCCGGTGGAAAGGGCTTTCTCCAGCACACGGGTGAGAAGTGCTTTATTGATCATGAAATTATCCTTTCTTTTCTTTTTCAGTTCGTTGCCATGCTGTCTGCGGCGGCAAAAATACAATGCGAATTTCTGCCTCCGGCAAAGCATATTTCTTTGAAAAACCAACGGCGCCAGGATGTTCTCCCAGCGCCGTCTGATTTTTCAGAAACGCACTATTTTCTCATCATTATATTCTGCCTTTCTGCGAAAGGCACCGATGGGGTTATGAAACAG
>JAJPYH010000029.1 GCA_021205045.1 Lachnospiraceae bacterium
CTTCACTTTCGTCTTTTATCACAATAGCCGGTTTCTCGCACCAGGCCATGATACCCTGCACCTCGGGATGCTCTGGGTTTCCGGCGATATTAATCTGCTTTCCCAGTCTGCTCTCCCTCTCTACGGTGGCATGGATGCGCTTCACAAAGGGACAGGTGGCGTCCACACACTCCAGCCCCTGAGCAATCAGCTTTTCCTGCACCGCCCGTTCTATCCCGTGAGAGCGAATGATCACCGTTCCTTCTGAGATGGAATCTGTCTCTTCCGGGCGAAGCACAGTGACGCCTTTTTGCTCCAGCTCCTTTACCACTTCTTCGTTATGAATAATGGGGCCGTAAGTATATATTTTTTTGCCGGAGCCGATCTGCTGGTATACCATGTCCATGGCGCGTTTGACGCCAAAACAGAAACCGGCGGATCTGGCAAGCTTTACTTCCATCTATGCTGCCGCCTTTCCGCATCGCCGGCGCTTTCGTCTGAATCGATCCCGCATTCCGCTGAGTCAGCCTCCCGCGAGCCTGAGGCAGAAGCGCACTTTGGGGATGCAGCAGTATCAATCTCCTCTGTTAAAGCCTCCATGCGTTTCTCTAAAACAAGCGAGAGCACAGTCTGCGTCACCTGCTCAATGGTCATGTCCGAAGTGGCTAATTCCACCGCGTCCGGAGCCTTCCTTAAGGGAGAAATCTCCCGGTGCATATCCCGGTAATCTCTGTCGGCGATATCCTTCTCAATGGTCTTAAGGTCACAGTCCTCTCCTTTTTGGGAAAGCTCAGTAAACCGGCGCATGGCTCTGGTCTGAACAGAGGCCGTGAGATAAATTTTCAGGCGGGCATCCGGCAAAACGCAGGTGCCAATATCCCGTCCATCCATGATCAGATCCGTATGCTGCGCGATTTTCTGCTGCAAAGCCACAAGACGCTTTCTGACATCCGGATTGGTGCTGCATAGAGAAGCCTTTCTGCTGACCTCCTCATTTCTAAGGTGCGGCGTCACATTTTCTCCGTTTAGTAATACCACCTGCTCGCCATCGATATGGGAGATGGAAATCTCCGCATCCTGGCAGTCTCTGCTGATCGCCGCCTGATCCTCCAGATCGGTGCCCTTCTGAATCAGGTGAAAGGCCATGGCCCGGTACATCGCTCCCGTATCCACGTACACAATGCCCATATCCTTTGCCACTCCTCTGGCGATGGTACTCTTTCCGGCCCCGGCCGGGCCGTCCACTGCTATGCAAAAGCTCATGAAGCTTTGTCTCCTTTTCTTAATCCTTTGCCGCCGCGCTCTCTCCCGCAAGGTTGCCGGTAGACCAGGCAATCTGCAGGTTGAAGCCCCCTGTCAGCGCGTCCACATCCAGAACCTCGCCCGCGAAATACAGACCTTTCACCTTTCTGGACTCCATGGTGGAGGGATTGATCTCCTTCACATTCACACCGCCCTGGGTGATAATGGCTTCCGTAAAATCACCGGTTCCCGTCACCGTCAGAGGCAGTGCCTTGATCAGCGCCGCAAAGCGCTGCCGTTCCTCCCTGCTGATCTCATGAACCTTTTTCTCCGGCGCAATCCCGGACAGGCTGATCATCACGGGAATAAGTCTTGAGGGGAACAGGGCATTCAGCGCATTCCTGAACTGTTTATTTTTATTCTCCTCAAATTCCCGCAACAGGCGTTTATCCAGCTGCTCCATGGTCAGGGCCGGCTTTAAATCTATGGATAACGCGGCGCCGTTCAATGCCTGACGGCTATAATAGCTGCTGGCGGAAAGGATCAGAGGCCCACTGACGCCGAAATGGGTGAACAGCATCTCCCCGAAATCCTGAAAAATATCCTTAGAGCCTGAGAAAAGAGTGACCCGCACATTCCTAAGCGACAGACCCATCAGGTCTTTGCACCAGTTTTCCCGGCACACCAGCGGCACCAGCGCGGGGCGCTGACTGGTCACGGAAAGGCCGGCTTCTAAGGCAAACCGGTATCCGTCCCCGGTAGAACCGGTGGATGGATAGGATAGGCCGCCCGTACACACAATCACTTTATCCGCCATAAGCCTTTCACCGCCGGAAAGCTCCACCCCGGTCACCCTGTTGTCCCGGATCTGAAGGCGCCTGACCTTCGTATTCAGACGGATCTCCACACCTGCCGACTTCATGGCTCTCTCCATGGCAAAGATCACATCGGAGGCATGATCGGATACCGGGAACACTCTCATTCCCCGCTCCACTTTCGTGCGGCAGCCGGACTCCTCCAGAAACTCCACCATATCCTGCGAACCAAAGCCATACACTGCGCTGTATAAAAATCTGGGGTTGGTCACCACATTCCGGAAAAAATCCTCTGTGTCACAGGCATTGGTCAGATTGCAGCGTCCCTTGCCGGTGATGTACACCTTTTTGCCCAGCTTTTCATTCTTTTCAATCAGAAGGACCTTCTGTCCCTGCTGTGCCGCCCGACAGGCAGCCATCATACCGGCAGCCCCGCCGCCGATTACCACGCATCTATTCATCCGGTTTCTCTTTTTTGACTCCAAATCCGGCTTCGATATCAATCCGGTTAATCTCATCGTGGGAGTATACCTGATAACTATCCCAGGCCTCCTCCAGTGCCTTCAGCTCCTCTGTGACTCTCTCAGGCTCCTTTAAGCACATGGCCACAATCAGGGCGTTGAGCACGCACATGGGCGCCACAAGAGAATCCGCCACGCTGTTCAGATTGCTCCTGGCGTACAGCTCCACCGTGGAATACATGGTCATGGGGCTGTGCTCCGAATCCGTCAGCGCCACAATGGACGCCCCGTGATCCTTGGCCATTTCCATGGCCTTCAGGGTACGGATGGAATAACGCGGAAAGGAGATTGCCACCAGGGCGTCCTCGTTGCCGATATGAAGCATCTGCTCAAACAGCTCTGTGACCGCGGTGGTATTCAGCAGTACCACATCCGGTCGGATCATATTCAGATAAAAATAAAGAAACGACGCTAAAGGTGCGCTGTTGCGCAGGCCTACGATATAAACATGCTTCGCCGAAAGCAGTAAATCCACAGTATAAGCAAATCTGGACTCGGAGAGATTTTCCATGGCATTGCTGATCTTCTCCATGTCCGACTGAAAAACAGAGGCAATGACCCCCCAGGTATCAAAGGTCTTCTCGGAAAGCTCCGGCGCGGCCACCGTCCGAAATCTGGACTTTGTGTAGCTCTGCAGCGCCTCCTGCATCTGCGAATACCCCTTATAGCCGATTTTGGACGCAAAACGAACAACCGTGGATTCTGAGATTCCCAGTTTCTGTCCCAGCTCCATGGCTGTCATGAAGGAAGCATCCTCGCCATGCTCCAAGATATAATCCGCAATTTTCCGATGTCCTTTGCTCAGCCGGTCTCTCTGATCGCTGATTGCCCGGACAATGTCCTGTTTGGGTTCCACCTGAAACTTCTCCCCTGTTTTCATAAGTGCAGGGCAAAAAACCACGGTCAGATGCCGTTTTCTCTGCCCACCGGCCTATTTTACCACATTCATTTTCAGAAGTCTATCAGGACATATATAAAATTTCTTGGTGTTAGTCAGTAATTGGGTCGTTAAGCCTTTAAGTCCGTTTTTTGGGACAC
>JAJPYH010000067.1 GCA_021205045.1 Lachnospiraceae bacterium
TTACTCTTTTCAACTAAATCGAAATACGCTATAATCTATTAATCATAAATGTTTCGCACATGGAGAATCATCTCAAGCTGCACGCGATCAACACGGCATCAAGCGATATAAGATTATTTTCAATAAATTACAATGATACGGAGATTAATATGTTAAAAATATGGTATTACGGCGGAGTGAAATATATGAAAGACGCTCCTTCCTATTTCGATCATGTATATGAAGATGAATGGATTTTAGACCCCCTTGTAAAAGAGATGATTCTGGATGTAGATCTTTCCACTGTCATCAGCGCACATGTCATCGAAAGCCCCGTACTCGGCGCGATTACCCCAAAGGAGCTTTCCGGCGGTGTCAAAGTGCTGATCCTGATGTTAAAGGACGATTCTTTTGTTTATAACATGTCCAACTGCGGGGATAATTGTGCAAAATGGATTTTAAAAATAGCTGAGCAAAAGGACCTCACTGTTTATCTTCAGCATATTATGCGATTTGAAGGAGAATTCAGTATTATGATCATGAATACAGGCAAGATCGTGCATAATCGAAAAGAGTATATTCACGCTCTGCTGGAGGCGGAGGAATTACAGAATGAAGGGTGAATATTTATTTCGGGTCAGGAGTAAGCGTGTGCGATTTTCCTTCCGAATCCGGCGCAACATTACCCTCATCAAGGGCGACAGTGCGACAGGAAAATCGACATTGCTCCACATGATGTATGAATATCTTCGATCCGGACGTGAATCCGGCTATTCCGTCTGGGCTGAAACCGATTATTTTGTATATTTGCGGGATGAAATCGGAAGAGACTGGACCGATGTCCTGCTTCCTCTGCGCAATACAGTCATTTTTATAGAAGAAAATAATGATTTCATTTTTTCTCAGGGATTTGCGGAATTTATAAAAAGCTCCGGAAATTATTTTGTTCTGGTCAACCGTGCCCCATTGAGAATGCTTCCATACAGCATCCATGAAATTTATGAAATTGTTTTAGATGGACAGCATGCTGATCTGAAGGAAGCGTGGCACACATTCCGGGAATTGTACAGTAATTTCCCGATATATAAAAATAACCGGATAGAGAATGTTTTAACCGAAGACACCAATTCCGGGTTTGATTTTTTCCGGAATGTTTTCACAGAAAGCACTGTGACAAGCGCGGGAGGAAATTCAAATATAGCAAAAAGATTAGAACAAACCGAAGCAGAAAATCTTCTTGTAATTGCCGATGGATCCGCTTTTGGAGCAATGATGGAGGATTGCATGGAAATACTGAATGATCAGAAAAATAAGAGAATCTCTCTCTGGCTTCCGGAATCATTCGAATATCTGATTTTAAAATCAGGAATCATATCCTCACCCGAACTTATGGATATATTAGAAAGGACTTCCGAATATGTAGAAAGCACCCAGTATATAAGTTGGGAAAGATATTTTACCGATTTGCTGGTTCGATTAACGAAAAACACCTTATATCCTTACTCCAAACATCACCTTGTGGGATATTATCTGACAGAAACCTCCAAAAACAGGATAATAGAGAATTTCCCGGAAGAGATCCTCGAGAATCTGCCGTTGTAAACCGTTTCATTACGTCAAAAGTCATGCGAAAGACCACTCTATCGCATGACTTTTTTATTGTCTCTTCAAGAATTTCCCCTTTAAAAGTGAAATAATGTGACAGGCTTCTCTGATTTCATCAGAATCGCCCCTAAATTCTCATTGGGATTGCCTCTCAGACCTCATTGGGATCCTTTCTGGCCGGAAGCAGAGCCGCCACAAAGTCGATAACCGCCTCCACAATCAGGGAAATGGCGATAAATGTCCAGAGAATCTCCGTGGTGCTCAGCGGATTGCAGATGATAAACACCGCGCAGACAATGGTGATAACGGTGCCGACAGCGCTGATCCACCAGTGTTTCACCTTCATGCGGATCATATTCACGGT
The DNA here is from genome assembly GCA_021205045.1 of Lachnospiraceae bacterium. Classification (GTDB taxonomy): domain Bacteria; phylum Bacillota; class Clostridia; order Lachnospirales; family Lachnospiraceae; genus RGIG6307. Next base: position 1,949 of record JAJPYH010000067.1, read on the forward strand.
CAGTTCCACCTTCATAATACCGCTCGCCAGCGTAGCGACGCCGTAAATAACGGCCAGCGCCGGGAAAGTGATAATAAACCACTGAGGATTGACCACGCAGAAAACGCCGCAGACCACCTCGATGATCCCCGCGGACAGCTTTCTCTCAATCATCCCGGCCTGGGGTGTGCTTCTGAAATATCTGACGATATTGATCACTCCGACCACCACCAAAACGACGCCCACCACCATAATGATCCTTGTGGTAAAGCCGATGGGATTGATCAACAGCAAAATGCCCACAGCCAGCTCACAAAGCGCTCCTACAACGCCGGAGCCGATACTCTTCAGTTTCTCCATTTTCTCCTCCTGTCCGGTGTGACTTTGCGGCACACCAAAAAAATTATTCTGCGTCCCTCTCCTGCCTCTCCCGGTAGGCCAGCCCCTTGTACATCAGCTTTCTCACCACGTCATAGATCACCTCGAACACCGGCACTCCGATGAGCATCCCCACAAAGCCGAAGATGCCGCCGAAGAACAGGATGGAAAATAATACCCAGAAGCTGTTGAGCCCGGTCACATTTTCCAGAATACGGGGACCCAGGATGTTGCCGTCAAACTGCTGCAGGATCACCACAAATACCAGGAAAATCAGAGCCTTTATGGGATTGACAATCAAAATCAGCAGAAAAGAGGGCACCGCGCCGATGAAGGGACCGAAAAACGGGATAATGTTGGTCACACCCACGATCACGCTCACCAGTCCCGGATAGGGAATCCCCAGAATCAGCATTCCCACAAAGCAGATCACGCCGATAATCAGGGAATCATAGATTCTGCCGCCGATAAAGCCGCTGAACATTTTGTCCGCGAAGGTAACCTCCTCCAGGATCGCGTCGGCCCACTTTTTGGGGAAGATGCTGCGAAGAAGCTTTTTGGCCTGCTTCGCGAACTTTTTGCGGCTCATCAGAAGATAAATCGCCACAATAATACCGATAATGAAGTTTTTGCATACAGTAATCAGGCTGCCCACACCATTGGCCACGCTGCCGATCAGGGACTGAAGTCCGGGCAGGACGCTGCCGGAAAGCCAGCCTGTCAGTGTGGTTGACAGCTCTCCCGACAATTCACTGATATAATTGCTCAGCACCTCATTGTCCCCAAAATAGGTCAGCAGCCAGTTGGAAAGTCTCGTCAGGCTGTCCGGGATCATCAGGGCAATGGTGTAGATACTCTGAAACAGCGAGGGAATCACCATCAGAAGCAGAGCTCCCACCGCCAGCACAGCCACCACCAGTGCCAGCACCACGCTCAGCGCGTGGGCCTGTTTGGGCAGCTTTCGGGTCAGGTGCCTCTCAAAGAAGTTGCTCATAGGCTTCAATATGTAAGCGATGACGCCGCCGATAATGAAGGGCATGAGCACACCCATGACCGTATTTACACCGGCTTTGATGGTATCCAGCTTTGAAAGGAAAAAGAATAAAAGAATGCTCAGGGCCGCCGCCTTAAAAAGCGCCCAGGCCAGCTTATTGCTGAGATTTTTGTCGTCCTTCATGAAATGATGTCACTCCCCCGTTCATACACGCCATTTTCAGTATTATGACTTTCTTTAAGATGTATTATAATAAACTCATTTCTTTTTTTTAATGGACAAGTAA
>JAJPYH010000276.1 GCA_021205045.1 Lachnospiraceae bacterium
CCCAAAAAACGGACTTAAAGGCTTAACGACCCAATTACTGACTAACACCAATAAAAAACACCGGAGGTCTTTTCGCTGCAAAATTATTCCATTTCCGTGTTTGTCTGATTGATGATATCGCGGATTTTTTTCATGGTCATGACGGTTTCCGCCAGCTCGCCCATTCCGATTTCCTGTACCACCGCCTCATAGCATTTGATGATGCGTTCTTTTCCATCGGCCATCAGTTCCACAGTCTTGGTAGTAAAAAGCACATAGGTTTTTCCCAGCGAGGCGTCCGTTTTCCAGATGATATAGCCCTTATCCTGCAGATGCTCCATGGCTTTGGAAATTTCCGTAACATTCAGGTTCATGGCCTCAGCCAGTTCGGACAGATAAACCGGTTCCTGTTCCGGGTGTCCTTCTTTGTACATCTGGATGTAGTACAGGAAAATGTAATCTCCACGCTCAATTCCGCGAAACAGTCTGTCAACGTTGAAATTGTTCAGAAAAAAGGATTCTGCGGCGGGGGCGTCTGCTTCCCATTGAGGATTTAACTTTGCGGTTCCCGGAATTGTATCATTGTCTGCCACAGATATGGATGCATTGACATCACTCTGTTCGGAAATATTTTTTATCTGCTCACTCATTTCGTAATATCCTCTCTTTGTTCCCTGTCAATATATGGCTTCTCTACTACCAGGCTCTTGTAGGCCGGCCGGATAATTTTGTTGGCACTGACCAGCTCTTCAATTCGGTGGGCGCTCCAGCCGGCAATCCTTGCAACCGCAAATAACGGTGTGTACAGCTCCCTCGGAATGCCCAGCATCTGATATACGAAGCCGCTGTAAAAGTCCACGTTGGGGCTGACGCCCTTGTAAATTTTGCGTTTTTCGGCGATCAGCTTTGGAGCGGTTTTTTCGATATTGTTGTAAAGAGCCATTTCCTTTTCCATGCCCTTTTCGGCGGCCAGACTTTCCACAAAGCCTTTAAAGATCACTTCTCTTGGGTCAGACAGGGAGTATACCGCGTGTCCCATGCCGTAAATCAGGCCTTTGTGGTCGAAGGCTTCCCCAGCCAGAATTTTGGCCAGGTAGGCATAAATTTCCTCTTCGTCCTCATAGTCCTTCACGTGGGCTTTGATATCATCCATCATCTGCATGACCATCAGGTTGGCGCCGCCGTGGCGGGGACCTTTTAAGGAGCATAGGGCTGCCGCAATGGCGGAGTAAGTGTCCGAGCCGGAGGAGGTGACTACGCGGGTGGTGAAGGAGGAGTTATTGCCGCCACCGTGCTCCGCATGGAGCAGAAGCGCCACGTCCAGAACCCTGGCCTCCAGCGGGGTGTAATTCATATCCGGGCGGAGCAGATGCAGGAAATTTTCCGCAGTGGAAAGCTCCGGATCCGGGCGGTGAATATACATGCTTTCATCATTATCGTAATGATTGTAGGCGTGATAGCCGTAAACTGCCAGCATGGGGAAGATACTGACCAGCTGGATGCACTGGCGCAGCACATTGCTGATACTTAAATCTGCGGCGTTGTCATCGTAGGAGGCTAAGGTCAGAACGCTTCGGGTCATGGAGTTCATGATGTCGTGGCTGGGCGCTTTCATGATCACATCCCGGGTAAAATTGGAAGGCATGGTCCTCTTTTCGCCCAGATTCTGGCAGAACTGCTCCAGCTCAGACTGGGTCGGAAGCTGGCCGAAGATCAGGAGATAAGCGGTTTCTTCGTAGGCGAATTTCCGGTTTGCGCTTCCGCGGATCAGATCCTTGACGTCATATCCACGATAACGCAGCTCTCCGTCGCAGGGAGTTTTCACCCCGTCTATGTTGGCGAAAGCTTTCACCTCAGAAATATTGGTCAGCCCGGCCAGCACGCCCTTGCCGTTTAAATCGCGAAGCCCGGCCTTGACGTCCAGTTCCTGGTAAAGGCTGCGGCTGATGGTGTCATTTTCGATGCACAGGTGTTCTTTTTCCTGATAATAGCTGTCGTTTTGGGTGAATTCATTCATGCGCTGTCCCTGCTTTCTTGTGGTGATATATCAGATAATGTCACGAAAATAGTCGTTTATGAAATGCGTAAAACTGTATTAATTTTACACCTCAAACATAGGAAGTCAAGACCTGTCCGAAAGTTTAATGAGATTTATGAAATTATCAGAAAGTTTATAGAAATGTAAGAAAGCAACAACGGATAAAATCAAAGGAACCCCGAATCCTCAAAGTCCGGTATAAAGCTCTCCTCTGCGGTTTTCCCCTCCTGAATATAGGCGTTCTCAATTCCCAGGCTGAGGGCATAATCCACCAGAGCATTGTACTCATAGGTGGTGACGCGGCGGTTAAGCTCCGGGTAATCGTCAAGCTGCGAGGGCTGGGGAGTATACTGATTCATAATGGAAATATAAATATTGTTGCCATAGGTTGTGTAAAGATATTCAAGCACGGCTTTTCCGTCTTTTAAACAGCCGGGCAGCAGGAGATAACGGACTAAGACGCCGCGGGTCATGAGAGGTTCACTGACGGAGGCGCCCTTCTGGAGGCCGGTCTGCGGGAAAAGTCTGGTCAGAGGGCTATCCATGAAAACCGGGGCGCCAACCTGCCGGTACATCTCAGCCAGGGCGGTCTTTGCAATTTCAGGGTAATCGGCGGCGTGGGAATATCTGGCGGCAAGAGAAGGAGACATGTATTTGAAATCCGGCATGTAAATATCCACCAGGCCATCCAGGAGCCTCAGAGTATCCGGCAGGTCGTAGCCGCTGCTGTTGTATACAATGGGCAGAGTCAGGCCATTCTCTCTTGCCATGAGAAGGGCTTCCCGGATCTGAGGGACATAATGGCTGGGAGTGACCAGATTGATGTTGTGGGCACCGGCCTGCTGAAGGCGCAGGAAGACCTGACACAGGCCGGAAGGAGTGAGGATCTTTCCTTTTAGTGGAAAACCTGAGTTTTTCATGTCCCCTGCTGTTCCCAGAGCGATTTTATGATTTTGACAATATACGCATTTCAGATTGCAGCCCATGAAAAAAACAGTGCCGGAACCGTCCGCGCCGCTTAAGCAGGGCTCTTCCCACAGGTGAAGGGAAGCTCTGGCAACGTAAATATCATTGGAAACGCCGCAGAATCCGACGCTCCCGGAAGACCTGTTGGATTTGCAGCTTCTGGGGCAGAGAGTACACAGACCGGACATGTGGTTCCTTTCTGAAAAAGCTTCTGGGCAGGGTATGCCTCACAGAACAGAATAAATGTTGTGAAAAACGCATAAAACAAAAGCGCATCGACTGGGGGAGAAACTCCTGCACGTTACCACCCGTACAGCTCCGCCAGGCTACCTTACGTCACAAGGAAATTCTGCTTAGTGCTGCTTCGTTCCCGACCTGACACGGTTCGCAGGTTCGCTTTGCGTAAGACCCAAACTTCATCACTGCACGAAATGGCCGGCTACAGGAGCCTCCGCCTCAATCGATGCGCTTATTTATCTTATACAATTTTCTTTTGTTTGTCAATGTGGTTTTTTGCGGAGACGGCTCAATTATAAGCCATTTATGATAATGTCCTTATATACCACAAGAGAAAATGTCCCAA